>CAMSMU010000006.1 GCA_947061115.1 uncultured Clostridium sp. | reverse complement strand
CTGTCATTTTTTTGATTTCTTCAATCATTTCTTCTTTACTCATTTTTATTTCCTCCTAATTTTTTATTTTGTAGCTTTAATCTACTATTTATTTATTAGCAACTTAATGCCTCATTTGTTTTAAGCATTAGCTTCTTTTTGAACACGTACTTGATCAATTGCAACTGCAAGTTTTGAAATAGTTTGTAATAATGATCCTGCAAGTTTTGATAATAGTTCTTCTCTTGATGGTAATTTTGCAAGTGTTACTATTTCTTCAACAGTCATTACTTTTCCGTCAACTATTCCACCTTTAATTTTATAGTTATCATGTTCATTTGTAAATTTGTAAACTGTCTTTAAAGGTCCTAAATAATCTTCTTTAGCTGATACCATCGCTGTTGGTCCTTCTAATAAACTATCTAATCCACTTTCACTGTTTGCTTCTAATGCTCTTTTAATTATGTTATTTTTAATAACTTTTAGTTCTCCATTTGATTCTCTTAAGTCTTTTCTTAGTTTTGTATCATCTGAAACTGTTATTCCTCTATAGTCTACTAAAAGAACTAATTTAGCATCCTTAATGTGTTCTGATAATTCATTAACCTTAGATTGTTTTAGTGCAATAACATCTTTATTTGCCATTTCTTCACCTCCTATTTTTTATTAATATTTAAATTAATATTAAATTTTTTCATTTAAAATTCGACCTATAGCCATAAAGACTAATAGGTCGAACTTAATCTCCTTATTAGCCTCGGTAGGACTTACATTTTGCCTACTGTCTATGGCTATTATTAAATTATTTTTGGTCTATATACAAACCTGGTCCCATTGTTGTAGATATTGATGTGCTTCTAATGTATTGTCCTTTTGCTGCTGTTGGTTTAGCTTTTATTATAGCTTCCATAATTACATTATAATTTTCTACTAACTTTTCAGCACCAAATGAAACTTTTCCAAATCCTAAGTGAATAATGTTATTTTTGTCTAATCTATATTCTACTTTACCTGATTTGATTTCACTAATTGCTTTTGTAACATCCATTGTTACAGTTCCTGATTTAGGGTTTGGCATTAATCCTTTTGGTCCTAATACCTTTCCTAATCTTCCTACAACCCCCATCATATCTGGTGTTGCAACTACAACGTCATATTCAAACCAATTTTCTTTTTGGATTTTTGGTATTAGCTCTTCTCCTCCAACAAAATCTGCTCCTGCTGCTTTTGCTTCGTCAGCTTTTGGTCCTTTTGCAAATACTAATACTCTTTGTGTTTTTCCTGTTCCATTTGGAAGAACTACTGTTCCTCTTACTTGTTGGTCAGCATGTTTTGAATCTACACCTAATTTTACATGTAATTCAACTGTTTGATCAAATTTTGTTTTAGGCATTTTTTCAATTATTTCAATAGCTTCTTTTGCTGAATATAATTTTTTTGAATCAACAAGTTTTGCACTTTCTTGATATCTTTTTCCTCTTCTCATTTTTACCTCCTTTGGTTTTATCGAGATTTACTCTCTCCCAATTTGTTTTTATTCTTCTACAGTTACGCCCATTGAACGAGCTGTTCCTTTAACCATACTCATTGCAGCTTCTAATGATCCTGCATTCAAGTCTGGCATTTTGCTTTTAGCAATTTCTTCAACTTGTGCTTTTGAAAGTTTTGCTACTTTTTCTTGATTTGGTTTTCCAGAACCTTTTTCAATTTTAGCTGATTTTTTAATTAATACAGCCATTGGTGGTTCTTTTGTTATAAAGTCAAAAGATTTATCTTTATGAACTGTAATAACAACTGGTATGATTAACCCTGCTTGTTTTGCTGTTCTATCATTAAATTGTTTTACAAAGTCCATAATATTTACTCCACTACCACCTAATGCTGGTCCAACTGGTGGAGCTGGTGTTGCTTTTCCTGCTGGTATTTGTAATTTAATGATAATATCTTTTGCTTCCTCTTTTTTAGAATCTTTCCCTGCCATTTTTTAGCACCTCCTTTAGTTTGTATATAAAAAATAATTTATGAAAAGAATTAGTTATACTAATTCATTTTACCTAATTTACTTTTTCAACTTCTGCGAAGTCTAACTCTACTGGTGTTTCCCTTCCGAACATTGAAACTAATACTTTTACTTTATGTTTTTCTTTATTTATTTCTGTAACTGAACCTATAAAATCTGCAAATGGTCCATTTATAACTCTGACTTGATCATTTATTTCATAATCTACATTAATAGACTGAATATCAAATCCCATTTTTCTAATTTCGCTTTCTGTTAATGGAATTGGATCAGTTCCTGAACCAACAAATCCTGTAACACCTCTTGTATTTCTAACAATATACCATGTTTGCTCTGTTACAATCATTTTTACTAAAACATAACCTGGAAATACTTTTTTTAGATTTGTTCTTCTTTGTCCTTCTTTGATTTCTATTTGTTCTTCCATTGGAACTACAATATCAAAAAAGTATTCTTGCAATTCTCTATTTTTTATAGTTTTTTCTAAGTCAGTTTTTACTTTATTTTCATAGCCTGAATATGTATGAACTACATACCATCTTGGTTCTAAGTCATAATCTTTTTGAGACATATTGTAAGCCTCCTATTCTTCTACATTATTTTCTGTATTCTGTGTTGAGTTATTTCCTTCTTCTGAATTGTTAGTTTGTGTATTATTTACTGTATTATCTACTGTTTCATTTACAGATATACTATTTTGTATTTTCTTTACTTGATCTACTTCTACTTTATTTAAAAAGTCAAAAGCTAAGTCTAGTATAAATATAAATGCTGAAACAATAATTACCATAACAATAACTATTAAAGTATTTGTAAATAATTCTTTTCCTTTTGGCCAAGACATTTTTTTTAGTTCAGCCTTAAAATCTTTGAACCAACTTTTTTTATTTGCTTTTTCCTTTTTATCAGTTTTTACTTTTTGTGTTCCTACTTTATCTTTTTTAGTTTCTTCTTTTATTGGTTCAACTACTTCATTTTCTACTATTTCATTTTCATTTACTTCAGAAGTTTGAATATTTTTTTTGTTTATTTGACCTTTATTATTTTTTTTCTTATTATTTTTAGGCATTTTTATTCCCCCTTAAAAAGGCTTATTTTGTTTCTTTATGCATTGTGTGCTTTTTGCAGAACTTGCAGTATTTTTTTATTTCTAATCTTTCTGCATTATTTTTTTTATTTTTATCTGTAACATATGTTCTGTTGTGGCACTCTGTGCACTCTAGTGTTATATGCTCTCTTGCTCCTTTTGTAGCCATTTTATACACCTCCAGCTAAGTTCAACTTTTACTAGCGTATGCTTAAATTTGCATACGCTAAATTATTCTATCACAATTTTTGATTAGTGTCAACTTTTTTTTGGGAATCCGTAAGCTTTTTTGTAAATATTTAAAGGTAAATAATATTAAAAGTCCGTAAAAGGTAATATATTTCTTTATTACTTACACTTTAGGCGACTGATAGTCGCCCCCTACAAATATTCTATTATTCCCACTCTATTGTTGCTGGTGGTTTACTTGTTATATCATAAACTACTCTATTAACATGTTCTACTTCATTTACAATCCTATTTGAAACTTTTTCTAATACATTATATGGTATCTTTGACCATGTTGCAGTCATAAAGTCAGTTGTTTTTACACTTCTTAGTGCTATAGTATAATCATAAGTTCTTCCATCCCCCATTACACCAACACTTCTTATATTTGTTAATACTGCAAAATATTGATTTAGTTCTTTTTCTAAATTTGCATTTCTTATTTCTTCTCTAAAAATGTAATCAGCTTCTCTTAATATATCTAGTTTTTGTTTAGTAATATCTCCTATTACTCTTATTCCTAATCCTGGACCTGGAAATGGTTGTCTATATACTAATTTTTCTGGTATTCCAAGTTCTAATCCTGTTTTTCTTACCTCATCTTTAAATAGATCTCTCAATGGTTCTATAATTTCTTTAAAATCTACATAGTCTGGTAATCCTCCAACATTATGATGACTCTTAATAGTTGCTGATTCTCCTAAACCACTTTCTATAACATCTGGATATATTGTACCTTGTACTAAATAGTCTACTTTTCCTATTTTTTTAGCCTCTTTTTCAAATACTCTTATAAATTCTTCACCTATAATTTTTCTTTTTTGTTCTGGATCAGTTACATTTTTTAATTTTTCTAAAAACTGTTCTTCTGCGTTTACTCTTATTAAATTAATATCATATTGTTCCCTAAATACTTTTTCTACTTCATCGCCTTCATTTTTTCTAAGTAATCCATGATCTACAAATATACATGTTAAATTTTTACCTATTGCTTTGTGTAATAGTACTGCTGCTACAGATGAATCTACTCCTCCTGATAAAGCACATAGAGCTTTTCCATCTTTTATTTTGTTTTTTAAATATTCTACTTGTTCTTCAACAAAAGAATCCATTTTCCAACTTCCATTGCATTTGCAAACATTAAATAAAAAGTTTTTAATTATTTTTGTACCGTTTACTGTATTATTTACTTCTGGATGAAATTGTATTCCATAAAAACCTTTTTCTTCATTTTCAATCGCTGCAATTGGGCAGCTATCTGTATAGGCAATTTTAGAAAATCCCTCTGGAACTTCTGATACAAAGTCTGTATGACTCATTAAACATACGTTTTTATCTTCTATACCTTCAAATAATTTTGATTTATTGTTTATATTAACAGTAGTTTCTCCATATTCTCTTTTTTCTGCTCTAGATACTTCTCCATTCAGTGAATATGTCATAAATTGCATTCCATAACAAATACCTAAAATTGGAATACCTAAATTAAATATTTCTTTATCACATTTTGGCGCATCTTTTTCATAAACACTTGCTGGACCTCCTGTAAATATAATTCCTTTAGGATTTTTTTCTTTTATCTTTTCTATAGATATTTTATATGGTACTATTTCTGAATATACATTACATTCTCTTACTCTTCTTGCTATTAATTGATTATATTGTCCATAAAAATCAATAATTAAGATAAGTTCTTTTTCTTTCAAAATTATTCCTCCTATTATTTTTAATTTTAATAAGTATAGCACGTTTTATGTATTTATGTCAAAAGTTGATTTATTTGTGATTTTTTTGTATAATTAAGTTATATAAGATTTTGGAGGTGCTATATGCTCAATACAACAAATGAAGATTTACAACAAATGCGGGAGTTCGTGAATCATCCAAATTGGCCATTCAAAGAAAATTGGCCTACAGAATATAAAACAAACTGCATATCCTTTTCTCTTGGTATTCCTCTTGATAATGCTACTTTATTTCGTAACATTTTTAGTTATTTAAATCATGAACAGGATACCATAAAAGATTCATCAGATCTCTTAAATTCAATTGGTTTTAAATGCCGGAGGATCTCATCCATATCTGAAAAAGCATCAGATGAATATGCAATCATAGTATTTGCATATGATTATATGGAATATGATACATTTCAGGTGTGTGAAGTGACTAAACATGAAATTCATTTTGTTCGAGTAGAACCTGATGGAACATGGGTACACAAATTTGGATGGCATGATAAACCTTCTATTACTAACTTTAAGGAGATACATGATGTGATTTTAGAAGAAGATGGAGTTGATCTCAGAGCCCCGTCAGCACTCTTTGCAATTAGCAGACCTTAAAAAGTTTCTAAAAGCAAAGGAGGAAATTCTTAAGTAAGATCCTAAAACAGACCATTGGTAAAACAATGGTCTGTTTCGTTCTATTATATAAATATAACTTATTTTATTTATTAAATATTCTTATAGAATTTATTACTGTTATGAGTGTTATTCCTGTATCTGCTGCTACTGCTAACCATATTGGTGCAATTCCTAATATTCCTAATAATAATACTATCAATTTTGCAAGTAGTGATATTATTATATTTTCATTAACTATTTTTATTGTTTTTCTTGCTGATTTTATAATTTCTGGTAATGTATTTATATTATTCGATATTAATATACTGTCTGCTGATTCACTTGCCATTTCTGTTCCTTCTCCCATTGCTATTCCAAAATCTGATGTAGCTAGAACAGGACTATCATTTATTCCGTCTCCAATAAATATTACTTTTCCTTCCTCTTTTAATTTATTTATTTCATTTACTTTATCCTCTGGTAATAGTTTTGCTCTATACTCTAACCCATCACAATTTTTTGCCATTTTTTCTGCATTATCTTTGCTATCTCCTGTAAGCATAACTATTCTCTTAATTCCAATATCTTTTAGTTTGCTTATTGTTTCTCTTATTCCGTTTCTTACTTTTTCTTCTAAAATAATATATCCTATTATTTTTCCATTTTTAGAAATTAATAATCCATTTTCTTTAATTCCTTCGCATTGTATATTATTTTCTCTCATGATTTTTTCATTTCCAATAAGTATATAATCATTATTAATTTCTCCACTTATGCCCATACCTGCATATTCTTTTTGATTTTGAACCTGTAATTCTTTTATTCCTTCTTCTTCAGCATATCTTGTAATAGCTGTAGAAATTGGATGTATAGAATTTTTTTCTAAACTATACGCATATTGCATTATTTCTTTTTTACTTATATCTTGATCAATTACTTCCACTTTACTTACTGTCATTTTTCCTGTTGTAATTGTACCTGTTTTATCCAACGCTACTATTTTTGCTTTTGCAAGTGATTCTATATGTTTAGTTCCTTTTACTAACATTCCTTTTTTAGATATTGATCCTATACAAGAAAAATATGCTAATGGAATTGATACTATAATACTACATGGACATGATGCAACTAAAAATACTAATGCTCTATTAAAGCATGTGATAAAATCTAATTTTAGTATTATTGGAATTATTACAAGCAATATTGCTATAATTATAACTATTGGTGTATATATTTTTGAAAATTTTGTTATATATTCTTCTCTTTTTCCTTTATTGTTTGTTGCTTCATACACTAAATCTACGATTTTAGATATTGCTGAATCTTCATAGCTTCTTATTACTATAGCAGTTAATGTTCCACTTAAATTTATACTGCCTGAAAATATTTCATTTCCGTGTTTCCACTTCTAATGGCATACTTTCTCCTGTTAAACTAGATGTATCTATTGCAGAATTTCCTGATACTATTTTACAATCTGCTGGAACAATTTCCCCTGGTTTTATTAATATCTTCATATCTGGTTTGAGTATTTTTGCTTCTACTAATTCAATTTTATCATTTAGTATTAGGTTAGCTGTTTTTACATGCATTGAGGATATTGCATTAATATTTTTATTTGTTCTTTCTACTGCTTTTTCTTCTATAAATTCTCCTAATTTAAATAAAAGAACAATTGCTACACTTTCTGGATATTCACCTATTATAAATGCTGCTATTATAGCTATTGACATTAAAGTATCTTCTTCAAAATCAAGATGAATTATATTTTTTATTCCTTCGATTATTAAATCATATCCTGATAAAATTATAGCTAAAAGATATATAACTAATTTACAGCTTTGAAATATTGGAATAAAACCTATTATAAATAGTATTATGCTAATTATATATAATATCTTTTTTATACCATCCTTTTTCATTTTTATTTTCCTTTCTCTATATTTTACTTTTTTCTTCATTAATATGTGCTAATGCCATACGCAAAATTGCGTCAACATGCTCATCTTCTAAAGTATAATAAACTTGTTTTCCATCTTTCCTATATTTTACAAGTTTTGATGCTTTAAGTGTTTGCAATTGATGTGATACTGCTGATTGATTTAAGTTTAATAATTCACACAAATCACATACACATAATTCTTCATTTAATAAACTATATATTATTCTTAATCTATTTTCATCAGCAAATACTTTAAACATTTCCGCTAAACT
The DNA here is from genome assembly GCA_947061115.1 of uncultured Clostridium sp. Lineage (GTDB taxonomy): Bacteria > Bacillota > Clostridia > TANB77 > CAG-508 > CAG-793. The sequence goes on along the minus strand of CAMSMU010000006.1, from coordinate 35,056 downwards.
TCTATTAGTTTCTAAAGAAATCTCTTTCTTTTTCACATGTTTTACTTCTTCTTCATGTATTCTTTTCTCTTTGCATACACATTCTTCTTCCATATACTCCTCCTTTATATTAATATATGATCATTTGTTCATATATTATACCTACTTTTTGATTTTGTCAATATTTTTTTAATTTTATTTTATGTCAGATCATTTAATTTAGCTTTAAACTCGCATAGTTTGTTCATTCGTTAAAGTTACTAACTATTTTTGTAACTTGTAATTTTCTATTATATGAACTATAATAAAAAAGTAAACTTATGGGAGGAATTATATGTTACTTGCACTTGCTGGTGTTACTGGAGTTGGAAAGTCGTATTATAAAGATAAATTAGTAGAAAATTTAGGCTTTGAAAAAATAAAAATCATAACTACACGTAAGCCTCGAATTGGTGAGAAAAATAATGATGATAAAATATTTGTAACGGTTAATGAATTACAAGATCTAAGAGATAAAAATCAAATTGCATATGAATTCGATTTATTAGGAAACACTTATGCATATACTTACGAAGCACTTAACTCAAATAAAAATACAGTATTTGAATTGCATTATGATACAATATTTGATTTTAAAAAAGTTTGCCCTCACTTATGTGCTATTTATATTTTTCCAAATGACATTTATATTGCCAAAGCAAAAACACATGAAAGACACTTGGATTTTAAAGTAGAACACGATAGGCTTTTGGAAATTGATGAACATTATAGAAGAATTAAGTCTGATGAAAATTTGAGAAATATGTTTGATTATACAATTTATAACAATTACGACAAAGATTCTGAAGATGAACTTATAAATTTAGTAAACAGGTTAATAAATAAAAATTGAGGTTTATTTAATATGAAAAAAGATTACTTCACTTTAGATGAAAATTTTGAAAGAATTATAAAAAAGTCGTTACCTGATAAAGCAATTAACTCTATTACTTCTATTACAACATGATGGACTAATATTGTTTTTGAAGTATGTACAAATTGTGGTAATTTCTTTTTTAGATTTCCAAGAGATGACTTTTGGATCAGAACAATAGTAAAAGATTATGAATTCGCAAAATTTATTTATGGCAAAACTGATTTTAATACAGTTAAGCTTGAATTACTGTATGATAACAACCGTCCTTTTAGTGTACATAAAAAGATTGAAGGGACAGTTCTTGCAAGTAAAATGAATACTATGACTTTGGATGAAATTAAGATTATTTCAGCTGATATTGCAAAATTTATGTTTCAATTACATAGTTTAGAATATGATTTTAATAGTATTTTTAATACTCAAAATGTTGGATTAAAGCTAGTAGACTTTTTAGATGAATTACTAAATATTCATGTTGCAAAAGAAGATATGGAATTTTGGACTTATAATGAATTTATTAATAAAGATCATTCAATTTTAGTACATGGGGATTTAAATTCTAGTAATATTATATTAGATGATAATAATCATATTTCTGCTGTAATTGATTTTGGTTTTGGTGGATTTGGAAATAAATATTTTGACATTTCACGTATTATTGGAAGATGTCATGAAAATTTCAAAGAAGAAATTATTAAAAATTATGAGATGCTTTCCAATGAGAAGTTAAATCTTACTGTATTAAATAATGAAATTGATATTTGGAATAATATTGATAATGCATATATTAATTACATGAGAAGTATTGGGATATACAAATAAAAAGAATTTAGATTCTCTAAATTCTTTTTTTATTATTTTATTTTAATTGCTTTGCAACTTCTTCTGCAAAGTTTTCTTCTTTTTTCTCTATTCCTTCGCCTTTTTCAAATCTTACAAATCTGTTAATTTTAGCATTTTTTGATGATACTAAGTTGCTTATTTTTTGATTTGGATCTTTAACAAATTCTTGATTTAATAAACATATTTCACTATAGAATTTTCCTAATCTTCCAGCTACTATTTTATCTGCAACTGCTTCTGGTCTACCTTCATTTATAACTTGCGCTTTTAAAATTTCTTTTTCTTTACTTACTCTTTCTGCTGGAACATCAGCTTCTGATAAAAATTCTGGTTTTGCAGCTGCTATATGCATGCAAACATCTTTTGCTAATTCTTCATTTGCATTTTCCATATCTACTAGAACACCTATTTTTCCATCACCATGAATATAGCTTGATACTGTTCCTTGTGTTTCAAATCTTTCAAATCTTCTTATTGTCATGTTTTCACCTATTGTAGCAACTTTATCTGTTAATTCTTCTTGAACTGTATGTGCTTCATTAGCTATACATTTTTGAGATAATAAGTCTTCTACACTTGATGGATTATTTAATGCTATTTGTTTTACAACATCTTTAACAAAAGATTGGAAGTCTGCATTTTTAGCAACAAAATCTGTTTCAGCGTTTACTTCAACAATTGCACCTACTTTATTATCTTCTGATATATATGTTTCTACTATTCCTTCTGCTGCTATTCTATCAGACTTTTTAGCTGCTTTCATTATTCCTCTTTCACGTAATAATTCTATTGCCTTTTCTTCGTTTCCATCAGTTTCTGTTAAAACTTTTTTGCAGTCCATCATACCTGCACCTGTTTTTTCTCTTAACTCTTTTACTTGAGCTGCAGTAATCATAATAATTTCCTCCCTTTTATTAAAATTATTTATTTTCCTCTGAATCTTCTGAGCTTGCAACTATTTCTTCCATACTCATTTCTTCTTCAGATGATTGCTCTTCTTGATCTTCAAGTTCTAATATTTCTCCTTGTTTTCCTTCAATAACTGCATTTGCTAATACATCTGTTACTAACTTAACAGCACGAATAGCATCATCATTACCTGGAATTACATAGTCTACATCATTTGGGTCACAGTTAGTATCTACTAATCCTACTATTGGTAAACCTAATTTTCTAGCTTCTTGTATAGCTATATGTTCCTTTTTTGGATCTACTACAAATAATACATCTGGAATTTCTGTCATTTCTTTTATTCCACCTAAGTTTCTTTGTAATTTTTCCATTTCCTTTTTTAGTAATATTACTTCCTTTTTAGGTAAAACTTCAAAAGTTCCATCTTCTTGCATTTTTTCAAGTTCTTTTAGTCTCTCAATTCTCTTTCTTATAGTTTTGAAATTAGTTAAAGTTCCTCCTAACCATCTTTCATCTACATAGAACATTCCACTTTTTTCTGCTGCTTCTTTAACACATTCTTGAGCTTGTTTCTTTGTTCCTACAAATAGAATTGTTTTTCCTTCCTCTGCTTGTTCTTTCATAAATGCATACGCCTCATCTAATTTTTTAGATGTCTTTTGTAAATCGATGATATGGATACCATTTCTAGCTTGAAATATATATTCAGCCATTCTAGGATCCCATCTTCTTGTTTGATGTCCAAAATGAACACCTGCTTCTAGTAATTGTTTCATTGCAACTACTGCCATTTTTAGTTCCTCCTTTTAGTTTTATTCCTCCACAAACTTCTACATTTTAAATTACCCTTAAGGCACTATTTAAAACTCCATTTATGTGTGTATTTTTCAACGGATTATATTATATCAGAAAAAAAGCCTCTTTGCAAGGCTTTTTTCAATTTTATTTTTCCCTTTATATGGAGACTATCTTTCTAAATTTAATATCTCTTTTGCAAAATCTAAAAAATCATTTAAATGATTTTTTAATACATCTTCTAATATCTCCTCATCTATTTGTTTATAGTCATGTATTGCAATATTTCTAAATCCTATCATCTTTTGCATATTTTCACTGATTTGTTTTGATATTAATTTATTTTCCTCTAACTTGATAAATGCTTCTTTTTTAGTTTGTGGAATTCCTAATTTTCTGGTAGATACTATATACATTGCTATATCTATTGATGCTTCACACGCTCTTTGTAAATTTAAAACTATTGGATCTAGCTTTCTATAATTATATAAATTCTCAATATTGTCTTCGTATTCTTCTTCTATTCTTTTAATACATTTTTCTATACTTGCATATTTATTTATAATAACAGCTTCATTTTCCATAATCTAATCCCTCCTTTTTAATTCATTGATTATATATTTTCTGCTTTCATTCAATTCAAGATATTCTCTAAATGCATCTAATTTATACATATCAAAATTGTATCTATCTTCACAATATATTAGTTCTCCGCTTATTAATATTTCATATTTAAAGCCATCATTTTCTATTAAATCTAAATCTACTAAATCTACATCTATTTTTAATTGTTCTTCTAATTCATTACTAATATCAATTATTTTCTTTTTATTAAAATTCTCTTTAGATTTTATTGCTATATCTATATCGCTATCTTCTCTTTGACTTCCTCTTATATAACTTCCAAAAATAAGTATTGCTTCACACTCTATATTTTTGTTTATAATTTGTATAATTTTATTTTTAATATCTTCTAACAACATTTCTATTTCCTCATCTTTACTCAGATTTATTCTATAACAAAAGATAATACTTTTCAAGTATTATCCCTTATTTTGTGTATTATAAACTTCTATTATTAATCCTTTCTATCTTTTAATTCTTTCTTCTCTTTTGCAATAACTTGTTTTCCTTTTTCTACAGCTTTTCTTCCTTTTTCAACTGTAACATTTGCTACTTTTTTTACTTTTTTTGCTATAGTTTGAAATTTAGGGAATGCATCCAAAAGTCTTTTTCCACTCCATGTATCTCTCAATATTGTTTTTACCTTTTCTGTTATTTCATTTGTATTATCTTTTCTTTCTTCTTTATTAATATTTTTAACTGCTTTTGTAACTTTTGATACTACATTTAATGATATTACTGTATCTAATATTAATAGTACTAATAATATTATTGCTATTATTATAACTACATTTTGTGGTATCATAGTTAAAACATTTTTAAAAAATGGATTTAGTATATATATTATTATTAACCCTAATATTCCAAATGGTATCATTGTTTCTAAGCATATTCTTCCATTTATATTAAATTTATTTTTACTATAGTCCCACCATCTTGCATGGAATATTTTTTCCATTGCAAAGCTTGTAAAATATTCTAATATACCTGCTAATATTGTTGCTAAACAAAATACTACAACATAATCGTTTTTGTAATTTGTAAGGAATAATGATATAATAATTGCCCCCCAACCATATATAGGGCAAGTTGGTCCTATTAAAAATCCTCTATTTACTAATTTTTTTTCCTGGAAGGAACATAGTATAGTCTCCATTACCCATCCTAAGAATGAATAAATTATAAAAATTATAAAATACATTGATAGTTTTTCCATAATTATTCTCCTTTGATTTTTAAATTATACAATTTTTATATATTTTTTTCAATATCCCCTTTCATTTTTGTTTTATTTATGATAATATATTGTCGAAGTTTGTTTAACATAGGAGGAAAATTATGAAATTCAATAAATGCTTTCGTTGTGGATGCTTTTTTTCATCAGATGATGATGTTTGTCCAAATTGTGTTTCTAAAGATGAAATAGATAAAAACACTTTAAAAAATTATTTAGATAATAATGATGTACCTATGTCTCTTGATTCTTTAGCTTTTAATTCTGGTGTTGATTTAAAAAATATTAACAGATATATGAAAAGTAAGGAATTTGCAGATTATAAAAAAGCATTTGTAAATGACGATTTCGATAATGTAAAAATAAAATTATAAAATATTAATGCAAAACATCGGGCTTATAACCCGATGTTTTACTTTCTCTACATATAGAGATTTGTACTACTTATTTTTCATTCTTTTTTATTCGCTTTTCTCTGCGCTCCCTCTGCTTATCCAGATTAGCCTCTGCCTGCTGATAACCTTTTTTGGGAGTCTCATACAGATTTTTCTGCCCTTTTGACTTTGCCGCTGATCTACTTAATATTTCGGCTTTTCCAACTGCTTTGGATTTTTCTGCTTTCATCGCCTTTCTCTTTTTTAAAAGGCTTTCTCTTTCTTCATCGTCCCGAAGCATGTAAGGACATGTTTCCTCACATCCTACCTCATACCGATCGCAATCAGAACATGACATTTTTTTGGTTTCGTATAACATTAGTAGTACCTCCTGTATATTTAATAAAATAATTATATCATATTTTACATAATGCAGTCAATATATTTTTTGTTACTCTAATTAATAAATTTTAATTCATAAAATTTCTATCTTGTAGTGTTCGATAATTAATTGTACATCTGTTTTCTCTACTATTACCTCATTATATTGCCAAAATGCTACGTCCCCATTGGCACCCCTTGGCAAATCGTTCTACCCTTGGCACCTAAGCAGAAAAAGAAATCTTAAATATATTAAGATTTCTTTTTCTGCTTAGCCACACTTTTCTTTGTTTTTCTTTTAGCAGTAGTCTTTTTTATCTGTTTCTCATTATCTTCTGGAGACCATTTTTCTCCTTCTTTTGGTTTATTCCATGATATATAGTTACATGATTTTGGATTGTTTTCACAAATATAATAGTTTTTTCCTCTTTTAGTTTTTCTAATGTGAACTTCTCCTTTACATACTGGACAAGGTACATCTATTTTTTCTACAAATGGTTTTACATTTTTACATTCTGGATATCCAGGACAAGCTAAAAACTTCCCATATCTTCCATATTTTACAACCATGTTTCTTCCACATTTGTCACATATTATATCTGTTACTTCTTCTTCTAATTTTACATGTTCTAATTCTTTGTCTACTTTTTCCACTATTTTTGCAAAAGGTGTGTAAAACTCTTTTACAACTTCTTTCCATGGCTCTTTTCCTTCTGCAATTTCATCAAATTGATTTTCTATGCCTGCTGTAAATTCTACATTTATTATATCTTTAAAATTTTCAACTAATAGATTATTTACTACTTTTCCTAATTCCGTAGGTACAAGTTGTTTTTGTTCTTTTTGTATATATCTTCTATCTAATATTGTAGATATTATTGTTGCATATGTACTTGGCCTACCTATACCTTTTTCTTCTAATGCTTTTACTAAACTTGCTTCTGTATATCTTGGTGGTGGTTCTGTAAAACTTTGTTTTGGATCTATTTTTTCTTTTTTGACTTCTTCGCCTGCTACTAATTCTGGCATTTTGCTTTCTTCATCTTCGTTTGTTTTTTCATCTTTATCTTCTACATATAAAGTCATAAATCCTTTAAATTTTAAAGTCTGTCCATTAGCTTTAAATATATAATTATTTACATCAATATTAGCTGCAATTGTATCATATATTGCTGCTGACATTTGGCTTGCTATAAATCTATTATATATAAGTCTATATAATTTAAATTGATCTGGTGTTAATGAGTCCTTAATTTTTTCTGGTTCTAAATCAATATATGTTGGTCTTATACCTTCGTGTGCATCTTGTGCTCCTGATTTTGTTTTATAATATCTATTCTCGTAATATTCAGTTCCATATTTTTGTGTAATATGATTTTTAGCAGATGCTCTTGCCTCTTCAGATATTCTAGTTGAATCTGTTCTCATATATGTTATAAGTCCAACTGTTCCTTTTTCTTCTACTTTTACCCCTTCATAAAGTCCTTGTGCTACTTGCATAGTTTTTTTGATTGAAAAACCTAATTTTCTAGATGCCTCTTGTTGCATTGTACTGGTTGTAAACGGCGGCGCTGGTGTTCTTTTCTTTTCTCCTTTTTTTACATCTTTTACTATATATTTGCCATTCTTTATATTTTCTAATATTCCATCTACTTCTTCTTTTTTGTGTAGTTCTACTTTTTTTCCATCTAGTCCATAAAATTTGGCAATAAATTTTTCTTCATTCTTTGATAGGCCCACATATATATTCCAATATTCTTCTGGAATAAATGCAATTATTTCGTTTTCCCTATCTACTATGAGTTTTACTGCAACTGATTGTACACGTCCTGCTGATAATCCTCTTTTAACTTTTTTCCATAATACTGGACTTATTTTATATCCTACTATTCTATCTAATACTCTTCTTGCTTGTTGCGCATCTGTTAAGTTTTTATCTATTTTTCTTGGATTTTTTATTGATTCTTTTACAGTCTCTTTCGTTATTTCATTAAATGTAACTCTGCAAATACTATCTTCTGGTATATCTAAAAGATACGCTAAATGCCATGCAATTGCTTCTCCTTCACGGTCAGGGTCAGTTGCTAAGTATACTATTTTAGCATTTTTAGCTTCCTTTTTTAAGCTATTTATTAAGCTTGCTTTTCCTCTTATATTTATATATTGTGGTTCAAAGTTATTATCTACATCTACTCCTAATTTAGATTTCGGTAAGTCCCTAACATGTCCCATTGATGCAACTACTTTTACATTCCCACCTAAGAATTTTTTTATTGTATTAGCCTTTGATGGAGATTCCACTATTATTAATTTGTCTGCCATTTAATTTCCTTTCTAAAAAATATACTAATGGTTTAGATTATTATATATAAAGCTTTTCGCGCAGGTGTAATGAAATGGAACGCTTGGAGATTTCCTACTCGCACAAAATGTCAAAGACATTTTAGTGCATATGGAAATCGACAGCAAGAAAAGCGAATTATATAATAATCTAAACTATTTATCTATACTTATTATCTCTTTATAAATTCTTTCCTCTACATTATCTATTGCCATGCTTCTTGCTTTTTTTCCCATTTGTAATAATTTAGATCTATCACTTATCAAGTTCATTATATTATCATGTAAAACTTCTGATGTCAAATCTTTATTTAAAATTACTTTTGCTACACCTTGTTTTTCTAATGTTCTTGCGTTATATTCTTGGTGATTTTCTGCTGCATATGGAAAAGGTATAAATATAGCTGGTTTTCCCACATTTTCAATTTCTGTTACTGTCATTGCTCCGCTTCTTGATACTATTAAATCTGCTATATTCATCACTTCTTGCATTTCATATATATATGGCAATACTTTAGTACCATTTATATTATCTATATTTATATTTTTATCTAATAATTCTTTTTTTACTTTTTGATATTGTTCTGGACCAGCAGCCCATATTATTTGATATTCTTTATTTTTACTGTTTTTTATTATTTCTGTAATACTTTTATTTATACTTTCTGCACCTTGGCTTCCACCAAAAACTAATACTAATGGTTTATCTTCTGTAAATCCTAATTTTCTCTTTTTTAGATTTAATTCATTTATATCCATATTTATATTTTTTACTTTTGTTGGTGTACCTGTTACTACTATCTTTTTTGCCTTTGGAAGTCTTTGTTTTGCTTCTTCAAATCCTACTAATATTTTTTCTGCACTTTCTGATAGCATTTTAGTTGCTACACCTGGAAGTACATTACTCTCATGTATTATGTATGGTATTTTTAGTTTTTTTGCTGCATTACATACAGAAATGCATATATACCCACCTGTTCCTATTACCAAATCTGGTTTAAAATTCTGTAGTATTTTCTTTGCTTCTCCAATAGATCTTATTGTTTTTATTAATCTTTTTATATTTTTAGGACTTAAACTTCTAGATATTCCATATGAATTTATTGTTTTTAACTTATATCCTGCTCGTGGTACTAAATCACTTTCTAACCCTATTTTTGCACCTATAAATAGAATCTGTGATTTAGGGTTTTTACTCATTATTTTATTAGCTATTGCTATTCCTGGATTTATGTGTCCTCCTGTTCCTGCTGCTGCTATTACTACTTTCATAAAACCTCCATTTAAACTTTCTTAGCTGTTTTTGATATATTCAGTAAAACCCCCATTGATGCTAATAGAATAACCATTGAACTTCCTCCATAACTAAAGAATGGAAGCGAAATTCCTGTATTTGGTATAGAGTTTGTTACAACTGCAATATTTAGTATTACTTGTATTGCTATTAATGATGTAATTCCTATTGCAATTAAACTTCCAAATGTATCTTTAGATCTTATTGCAATTACTACACCTCTCACTATTAATGCTCCAAATAATGCTAATACTATTGCACACCCTATAAATCCTAACTCTTCTGCTATTATTGCAAATATAAAGTCATTGTGTGCTTCTGGTATATATAAATATTTTTGTTTACTTTCTCCTAAACCTACTCCAAAAAGTCCACCCGAACCAATTGCATATAATCCTTGTATTGTTTGATATGCTGTTCCTGTTGGATTTTCCCATGGATTAAGCCACGCTGATACTCTTCCTCCTCTAAATCCACCTGCCAATTTATTTTGTATAAATGGAAATACTGCTGCAACTCCAACTATTCCTAATCCTAACAATTGTGCAATATATTTTAACTGACAACCACTCATTACTATCATTATTGCTGTTATACCCGCAATTACTATACCTGCACTTAAATGATTTTGTACAAAATATAATATTGCTATTGGTATTAAAACTGCTATAACTGGTTTTAAACAAGCTCCCCATAATCCTTCTATTTTATTTTTAGGATCACTATAATAACCTGCTACCCATATTATTAATCCTAATTTTGTTATTTCTGATGGCTGTATCTGCATACCTAAATTTATCCATCTTCTTGCACCATTTGATGCAACACCTATTGGCTTTGGTAATAATACTAAAAATAATATTAATACTGATAATATATATATAATTTTATAAAATTTTTTATAAAAATCGTAATTAAATTTTGATAGTACATACATTCCAATAAATCCAATAATAATCGCTATTGCTTGTTTTTTAAAATATGCATAACTATCTGCACTTTCTGCAAGTGCAGAAGGACTACTAGCAGAAAGCACCATTACTAATCCTAATGCAACTAATATTAAAATCACGATTAATAAAGGGAAATCTACCCTGTTACTAGATTTAATTTGTGATATTTTTGAATTAGTTTTTACTGCTTTTTTCTTAGTAGTTTGCATATTTACTTCCTTTCTATTTTATATTGCCATAATTCCTATCATACACATAATTAATGTTATTAAGCTAAATATTGATACTATTTTGTTTTCTCTCCATCCTGATAATTCTAAATGATGATGTATTGGTGCCATTTTAAATAATCTTTTTCCACCTGTTTTTTTAAAGTATGCTATTTGTAATATTACAGATACAGTTTCAATTACTGGTACAATTGCTATTATTATTAATAATAATGGTAATTTTAAATATAAAGCTATACCTGCAATAGCTCCACCTAATAATAGTGAGCCTGTATCTCCCATAAACACTTGTGCTGGATTTAAGTTAAATAGTAAAAAACCTAATGCGGCTCCAATTACAATGCATCCAAATATTGTAGTTTCTTTTACTCCCCATATAATTGAAATTACTGTTAAGCAAGTTAGTATTATAGTTGTTACACTTGTAGATAACCCATCTATACCATCTGTAAGATTAACTGCATTTGTTGCTGCAAGTATTACCATAACTGCAAATGGAATATATATCCATAGTGGAAGGTTTATATATTGCTTTACAAATGGTATATATATATCTGTTCCATTATTAAAATTAAATACTAACATTACTACATATGCAATTGCTATTATCATAAGACCTAACATTTTTAGTTTTGGACTTAAACCATCTGTATTATGTAGTATTACTTTTTTAAAATCATCTACAAAACCTACTAATCCAAAACCAATAGTTACAAATATCATTGGCAATAATCTCGTCGCAATATTTGTATCTTCTAAAGAGTAATCCATATATAAAAATGCACTTAATAGCAGAGTAGTTACAATTAATATAATTCCACCCATAGTTATTGTGCCTTTTTTATTTAAATGAGATTGTGGTCCATCTTCTCTCTCAGATTGCCCAACTTTCAATTTTTTCAGTATAGGTATTATTACTATCGATACTGCTACACTTAATGCAAACGATAATAATAATATCTTTATTTGAAAACTCATTCGTAATTTCCCCCTAAGCGTTTTCCATATCTTCGATAATTTGCTTTATTATTTCTCTTTCATCATAATGATGTTTTTCATGATTTATTTCTTGGTATGTTTCATGACCTTTTCCTGCAAGAACTATTATATCATTTTTATTTGCCATTTTTATTGCTCTTTTTATTGCTTCTGTTCTATCTACTATACATTCATATTGTGATTTAGTCTTTTTTATTCCTTCTTCTATTTGTTCTACTATTTTTTCTGGATCTTCTGTTCTTGGATTATCTGAAGTAATTATTGTATAACTTGCAATTTTTCCAGATATTTCTCCCATTATTGGTCTTTTAGCACTATCTCTATCTCCACCACATCCAAATACAGATATCACTCTACCTCTAGTATATGATTTTACTGCTTGTAATATGTTCTCTAAACTTTCTGGTGAATGTGCATAATCTATCATTATTGTTAATCCTAATTTATTTTCTACTAACTCACTTCTTCCTGGAACTTTTACTGTTTCTAATGCTTCTTTTATATTTTCTGTAGATGTCCCTAATCTTTCTGTAACAGATATTGCTGCTAAACTGTTATATACGCTGAATCTACCTGGAATGTCCACTTTCATTCTATCATTTTTTCCATTTACTTTTACTCTAAAGTCTACATACGAATTTGTTATTGTTATATCTTTTGCTAACATATCTGACTCATTATCTATACCGTATGTTTTTATCATACAGTTTGGTGCTAAATCTGGAACTCTTATTGTATTTATATCATCTACATTTATATAACCATATTTACACATTTTGAATAATTGTAATTTTGATTCAAAATAATCTTCCATATTTGGGTGTTCTTTAGGACTTATATGATCTTCTGAGAAGTTCGTAAATACCCCTATATTAAAATCACATCCATCTACTCTATGAAGTTTTAAACTTTGTGATGACACTTCCATAACACATGCTTTGCATCCTTCTTCTACCATTTTAGCAAAAGTGCTTTGTAATTTAATGCTATCTGGTGTTGTTCTATCACTATCTTCTAACTTCTTTTCTCCGATATATGTTGCTATTGTACCTATTAAGCCTGTTTTTATTCCTTGTTTTTCTAAAATTGATTTTATCATAAATGTTGTAGTTGTTTTTCCTTTTGTTCCTGTTATACCTATAAGCCAGATCTTTCTTGATGGATTATCATAAAAGTTACATGCACAGATTGATGTTGCCATTCTAGTATCTTTGGCTGTAACTAATACAATTTCTTGTGGAATTTGTTGCATTACTTCTTTTAACATGTCTTCTTGTACTAATACTACCTTTGCCCCTTTTTCAATTGCATCAGAAATATATTTATGTCCATCTACTTCAAATCCTTTTATTGCAATAAACATATCTCCTTTTTCTATTTCCTTTGAGTTATTAGTTATTTTATTTATATTTATATCTAAGTTTCCTCTTGCTTTTAATCCTTCTATTCCTGCTAGTATTTTTTTTAGTTCCATATAAATCTCCTTTTTAGATAAGCTATCATTTTATATTATATAACTAATATTATTAAAAAAACAAGATTATATGATAAATAATCTTGTTTTTTTATATTATTAGAAATTATTTAAAACTTCTTATAATATAAAAAATTGTTTATTCCCAAGTGTATATTTCTAATTGTTGCTTAAACATTTTATCTCTAGTAGTATATAACATTACATTTTCATACTTCTTAACTATTTGATTAACTTTCCACAATCCTATTCCATGAAGCAACTTGTTTTTCTTAGTTGTAAATCCTTTTTCCTTAATCTTATTTATATCTATAAGGTAGTTTTTACATGAGTTTTCTACTACTATTAAATTTCTATTATTATAATTGTCCTTTATAAATTTTACATTTATTACTTTTTGATCACATTCTTTTGCTGACTCTATTGCATTATCTATAAGTATCCCTAATATCCTACATAATTCATATGTTTTAATTTTTAATGTACTAAAATCTATATATACATCTAAATTGAATTTAATATTGTATTTTTTTGCATCCATATATTTATTTGTTATCAAATTATATATTGCTGGATTATTTATTGTTTCTTTACTAAATTCTTTTATATTTTCTGTAGATTTATATTCACTAATAATATCATTATACATTTTTTCTAAGCCTTCTAAATTTTTGGTTTTAATAAATCCACCCATACCATTCATAATATTTTTGAAATCATGATCAAAAGATGATATATTATCATATTGTTTTAAAAGTCTATCATTATTCCCTTCTAATTCATTTATTTTACTGTTATCTTCTTCTATTTTTATAATATTCATTAAACTTTTTATACATATAGCACTATATAAAAGTATAACTAAGATATTTACTACATAAATTGCATTAGGAATTATATTTATGTAATTTATAATTTCTATTGTGTCAATTGTTAATAATATTATTGAGATTAAGCATATAATGCAAATTTGTTTTTTATTCTCTTTGCTTATGTATTCTGATATATCCACATTAATATTAAATTTCTTTACTATAAAATATATAGAATATTGAAGTAAATTACTCATAAATGCAAAATAAATTATAGTTACAATTTGATCTATATTTACCTTAAATATTTTTATTAAAACTAACTCTATTATACTAAAATTGATTATATTGACTTGTTCAGAAAATAAAGCTTTTTCTAAGCTAAGATTTAGATATTTTTTATAAATTATTATTTGAGCTATTACTTCAGCTATCCTACAATATTTAATTGGTAATAATATTCTTATTACCAATATAAGTGCTGTTTGTACAAAATATATTTTTTTAATATTTTCTATTTTAAAAATTCTCTTTAAAATTTTAGTTTGTAAAATTGTTTCTATTGTTGTAAATATTAATATAATTATACATAGTGCTAATAAATTTGGCTTAAATAATATTGTTTCCATAATCTTCTCTTCCTTTGCTATCTTCCAACATTTTCCATAAGCACTATAATAATATATTTTTTTACATTTTGCAAGTATTTTTAACAAATTTTTACAGTTTTTTTTGCATATAATTTTCTCTTATTCAATTATTTTTCTATTATAAAAGACGACTAATAGTCGCCTCTACACTTTTTTATTATCTTTAATTTTATTACTGTTCCAAGTCATCATCATGGCTGCTCTCTTTTTCATTATCAATTGTTGTTATTGTTGCATCATCGATATCTCCTAATATAAATGCATTTCTATGGTTTGCAGTTTCTTCTCTAAGTTTTTGTGTTAACTCTGGAACAGTACAATATATCCTTTTTAATTCTTGTCTAAATGCTACCTGATCAAAGTCTTGAGCATTTAAAATTTCCTTTAAACTTTCATCTTTTTCTAAATCAAGAGTAGAAGGACACCACTTCAAACTAACCTTATCCCCAAATACTTTTTTAAATTGTCTCATTGCTCTACTTCCATGAGTACATGTTGTTACCACTATTGCTGATCTAATTTTTAATCCTGTTTCCATTTCTTCTGATTCAAAAATATTTTTACAAAATTCAGCATTTTCCTGTGTTGAAGATGACATTGCTTCTGTTAAGACATCTTCTGGATTTATTCCTGTATCTTCAAGAAATTTATCTGTTAATTTTTTTACATGTTCTTGATAGTTTTCATCAAACATATCTGGAATAAAGGTTTCTGATCCCCAATCTGCTTCTGCAAGATCTGACCATTCTTTATTTATTTCATTGTTATCCTTATATTCCTCTATTGATGTAGGATGCATATATCCATTTACATCTCTTGATTTAGGTATACCACCTGTAAATATTATTTTCTTTACAATTCCCTTTTTATATAATTCAAAAGCTTTTATTGCTCTTTCTCTAGTAGTTGGTAGTCCAATATTTCCCAAAACTATGGCTATATCTGCTGAGTTTTTACTAATATTTTTATCTCTTGCAAAATCTGTTATATCATTTCCTATTATAAAGTCAAAAAGTTCTTCTTTTGTTAGCTCTCTACCTTCTGGAGTAGCAATACTTTCCATATGTTTATCATCCACCCATGTTAAGTATCTTGTTTTATCTGCATCAGAAACTTCTCTTACTCTGTCATACTTTTCAACCTCTTCACCATGTCGATAATATGGTGTTTCGTTATTCATTATTAATTGTGATATTTTATATTGTTTTGACATTTTTTACTCCTTTTATAAAATTTTTATTCTTACTTATATCAATTATACTATAAAAAAAGTAAAAATAAAGTACATTAAGTTAACTTTAACATACTTTATTTATTCTTATATTTTTATTTTTTTATAATTTTTTGCTATACTTGCTGGACCTTCTTGTAGTTTAAATTCATTTGATTTGTTTTTTACTACTAACTCAAATAAATCTAATAAGTTCTTTGTTGCTACATCACTTGTCCATTCTTCTGTAATTGTTTTATAGGCATTTTTGCCTAATTTTCTTCTTAGTTCCTTGTTGTTTATTACTTCTTTAACTTCTCTTTCTAATTCACTATATGTGTTATACATTAGTCCATTTTCTTTATGTTTTATTAAAAATGGTACCGAACCCATTTTTTGATTTGCAATAATTGCACATCCACCATTCATTGCTTCATTAACAACAGCTCCCCATCCTTCTCTACTATCACTCGTTCCAATGAATATATTCGCCTCTTCATAGTAAGATGCAACTTCATTACTAGGTACTTGTCCAATAAGTTCTACTACATCTTCTAATCCTTCTCTTTTTATTTCATCTTTAAGCTTACTTTCTAATTTTCCTACACCTAACATTTTTATACTAAAATTTATATTTTCTTTTTTTAAATTTTTAGCAAGTCTTATAGGTATTTCAGGATGTTTCCAATTTATTAATCTAGCAACCCATACTATTTTTATTTTCCCATTTTTCTCTTTCTTATCTATTAACTCATCTATATTATATTTTTTTGTGTCTAAAAAATATCCCCATTTATATATCTTATTTTTATATAAACCCAACATATTAAAATCATTTGCTCCATAAGCACTAGCACATAATAAATATAGATTTTTATTTTTTCTATATTTTATATGCCTTGTATAAAGTAAATTTATTTTTTCTTTATTGAATATTGTTTTTATAACTCCATCTAAAAACAAGAAAATTCTTGATCTATATCTAAATGTTATTTTATCTTGTTTTAGTCTTTCTTCTATTAAATCATCAGTTGTTGATCCTATTATAACAATATCACTATCTAATGCTAATTTTTTAGCTTTTTCATATTCTTTATCGCTCTCATATGCCTTAATCACAAAATCATATTCTTGATCTAAATCTTTAAATCCCATATCTAAACGCCACTTAAATATCTTTGTAGTTGACACAAATTTAAAGTCATCTCCTAATCTTTTTTGCATTTCTAAACAAAATGGTACTTGATGGTGTGTCAAAAAAATAGAGTAAAACGTTACTTTCATATAGTAAACTTCCCTTCTTAAAATTCATTTAAATATAATTATACTATATTTTTACATTTTTTTCAATAATACTATATTCATCTTAATATTAATTTAAGATTTGCAATTATTTTACTTATTCTTTGCTCTAAATTCTTCATATAACTTTTCATAATCATACCAAAGTTCAGAATATTTGTGTTGGCTAACCCAATTTGTTTTTTTCATAGTATAATGCATTATTTTTATGTCTTTTTTGTTTTCTAATAAGCTTGTACTTGTAGAAGAGTTAAATTCCACTGAAAAAAGATATATATGTTCTTTACACGCTATATTAATAGCGTCTTGATCTGGATACATAAATCTCTCATTATTAATAAGATTTAGCCACTTATCATCTATTTTTTCTTTTCTGATAAGATCTAAATTCATTAATAAAACTCCTGAATTAATATATGGAACATTAGAATCAATAAATTTTAAATAAACTACTCCATCCCTCATCATTCCTGTATCTGTTGTTCCAGCAACATAATATTCTTCTAAATTAATGTTCCACAATTCATCTATATTTGAAACAACTAATGCATCAACATCTATATATAATATTTTTTCTTCATTTATTTCTTTAGAAAAATATAGTCTACACATTGAACATTTTGTATAACGTGTATTTGCATTTGGGCTATCATTTCTAATATATTTATTAAAAGTATCATTAATGTTTTTGCATATAAACTCTGTTTGAAATTTTTCTTTCAATAAATTTAAACCCTCTATATAATCATCATCTATAAAAAGATAGGCTTTTTCTACTTTATTATTAGATAATATAGCAAATAAATTAGTCAATAAATATTGGTACCAATCTCTAGCACAACTCATTCCTATGATCATTTCTAATCCCTCCATTATTAATTATATCATAATCGTCTTTATTTATCAATATTTTTAATATTCTTGAATATCTACAACTATTTTTTCTTATAATGAAGTTTACATATTTTAAAACTAATACAATATAAATAGGAGGGTATGTTACTCTCCTATTTTACCTCATTAACACATGTTCCTGTCTCAAAATATTCCTTTATATTTTCACATGTGTCTTGTGCTATTTTATTTAATGCTTCTCTTGTAAAAAATGCTTGATGTGATGTTATTATAA
The DNA here is from genome assembly GCA_947061115.1 of uncultured Clostridium sp. GTDB lineage: Bacteria > Bacillota > Clostridia > TANB77 > CAG-508 > CAG-793. The sequence continues at coordinate 16,605 of CAMSMU010000006.1, read as the reverse complement.
CATTTGGCATTGATAAAAGTACTGATAAATTTCTATTTCTTTTATATTCTCTTGACATATCATTTAAGAAGAATTCACTTTCTTCATCAAATACGTCTAATCCTACTCCGCCAATTTTTCCTTTTTCTAATTCTTCTATTAAGCTATTACTATCTATTAATTTTCCTCTACTTGTGTTTATAATTATAACTCCATTTTTCATTTTTTCTATTGTAGTGCTATTTATTAGTTTCTCATTTTCCTTTGTTAATGGGCAATGTATAGAAATTATATCTGATTTTGATAATAATTCATCTAGTTCTACATATTTGAAACCAATTTCTTTTGCTGCTTCGTCATCATGATATACATCATATGCTATAATATTTGCTCCAAATCCTTTCATTATTTTGCAAAATTCTTTTCCTATTTTTCCTGTCCCTACTACTCCTACTGTTTTACCATATATATCAAATCCTAATAACCCATCTAAAGTAAAATTATATTTTTTTGTTCTTTGATATGCTTTATATATTTTTCTATTTATTTCTAACAATAATGCTGTTGCATGTTCTGCTACTGCATGTGGAGAATATGATGGTACTCTAACTACTTTTATATCACCATTTAAGCTATTAAGTGCAACATTATTAAATCCTGCGCAACGTAATGCTATTAATTTTACTCCATTTTCTTTTAATATTTCTATTGTTTCTTTATCTACTATATCATTTACAAATATACATATAACATCATACCCTTTTGCAAGTGGGGCTGTTTCTTTGTTTAAGTTTGAATCAAAATATGTTATTTCGTATTTATATTCTTTATTGTATTTATTGAATATTTTTTTATCATATTCTTTTGTTGCAAAAAAAGCTATTTTTATCATAATATTCCTCCCTTTATATGGCTAATTTTACCACACCTAATTATATACCATATTTTACCCCAAATCAAGCTTTTTTAAACCTAAGTTTCTTAAAAAATTAATATGATTACTCTTCCTTTTTTTCTATATTAGCTTTATTTTCTATTTCTAAATAAGGCAATATTTCATTAAATATTTGACCTCCTACTGGTGCTGCAACACCACCTCATTGTTTAATTTTGTCGCTACAAAATTAATTATTAACTATTTATTAAATCTAATTCATTCATAAATTTAAAATGAATTGTTATCTTTTTATTCTCATGAACTTCTATATAATCTATTAATTCAGTTATAATATCTCTATCGAGTTCTGTTATATTTTTATGTAATTTAAAGTTTTCTATCCATAAGCTATTTTGGCTTATTTTTTCTTCTTGTTTCTCTTTATGCTCATTTAAGTTTATAATACTCTCCTCTATTTTTCTTATATCTTGTTCATATTTCTGCTTATATTCTAAATACTCTTCTTTTGTTATATATTTATTTTTCCAATCTTCGTATAAGTACCTTTTTAAATTATTTAATTTTTCTATTTCTTTTTCTTTACTTTGTTTTATGTTTTTTATTTCAAATGTACGAGCACCTATAGACCAATGATTGTTTCTATAATCCCCTGTATTTTCAAATTGTTTTAATAATTTTTCTATATTAATAAATAATTCTATATGTAGTTTTATAGCTTCCAATACTGCCTTTTCTAATTCTTCTACTTTTACAGTATGTTTTGTACATAGTTTATTTGATTTCTTTCTATATGTACCACATATGTAGTATTCATAAACAGTACCACTCTTGTTTTTACAGTATTTTTTGTGCATTGCTCGTTTGCAGTCTGCACATTTTAATACTCCTGCCCACATGCTTAATTTACCTGTGTTTTCTACTCTTGTATCAATTTTTCTTAATTCTTGTGCCTTTACAAATATTTCTTTATCTATAATAGCTTCATGCATATTTTCTACTGTAATCCATTCATCTTCTGGTACTTGTTCTATCTTATGTAGTTTATAACTTTTGACTCTCCTTTTTCCTTGTGTAATATTTCCTATATATATATCATTTTTTAATATATTTCTAACAGTTGAAGGACTCCATGAATAGTCTTCCTGTATTATTGAAAAATTATTGTAATTCTGATTTAATTTTTTCTTTTTATAGCCTGTAGGATTTAAAATTCCCATATCATTTAGTCTATGACATATACTTAAATTTCCTAAACCCTCATTCACTTTCCAATTAAAAATGTTTCTTACAATTTTAGCTGATTCTTCATCAATAATTAACTTGTGCTTGTCTTTGGGATCTTTTATATATCCATACGCTGTAAATGATCCTACAAACTCCCCGCTTCTTTTTTCTTCCATTTAAAGCTGACCTTATCTTTATTGATGTATCTCTTGCATATTCATCATTTATTAAGTTTTTAAATGGTACTAATATTGTATTTGTACTTGCAGGATTTTTAAAGCTATCTACATTATCATTTACAGCAATAAATCTGATATTAAATAGTGGAAATATTTGCTCTATATAATTTCCTACTTCTATATAGTTTCTTCCAAGCCTTGATAAATCTTTTACTAGAACACAATTTACATTTCCTTTTCTCATATCTTCTAATAATTTTTGAAATCCAGGTCTATTAAAATCTGTTCCTGTGTATCCATCATCAACATAAGTATCATAAACAATTAAATCATTATGTGTATTGGCGAATTCATTTAATAGCGCCCTTTGGCTTGTTATACTATTGCTTTCACTTTTTTCTTCGCCATTATTATTGTCTTCTTGTGAAAGCCTTATATATATCGCAACAGACCATATCTTTTTATTTGTATTTAAATTACCCAATACATTTTTCGATTTTCTTCCAGCTGTCAATTATATCCTCCTATAATATAACTTTCTACTTTCTTACTTTATCATTCAAAACATTTAGCATACACTCATAGATTTTCTTATTATTTTTTGAATAACACATTTCTATATTTATATTTCCAACTTTTAATTCGTGTATTTTTTCTTTATTTAACATATGTTTTTCGATTCTATAATTTTCTTGCAAATTAATATCACCTCATTTTTTCTCTTTCAATTTTATTATATAGAAATATTTTTATTCCTAATTTGTCCATATGTTTTTTATTCAGAATTGTAATTATATAATATGGTTTTCCTACAATATAAAAACTACTATACTTTTAATATAGTAGTTTTTATATATTATTTAAGAATGCTTTATATTTTTTTCATTGTTTTAGTTTGAACAAAAGGTACATCCCATTGTTCTCCCTTGTTTGCTTGTTCGTTAATATTCGTAACTATTTATTCATCTTTATATATGAAATTACTGAACATATTATAGCTACTCCTATACATGCTATTAATATGATGTTTCCTTCTCCTGTTTGTGGTATTTTTCCATCAGTAGCTTCATCGATTTCTGTAATGCTACCGCCAACTTTATTTGTGTTATTATTACTATTATTGTTGTTATTGCCATTATTATTACTATTGTTATTGTTGTTTCCATTATTGTTATTATTATTGTTGCTATCGTTATTTCCACCGTTATTGTTGTTACTATCTACTATTGTTATTTCAACTGATTCATCTCTATTAGCATAAACATCATTTTCTACTGTTGAACCTGAAAAGTTAGTTAATTCAATTTTAGTTTTTCCTAATTTTGCATCTTTCTTCACTTTAAAGGTAATAGTTCCTATATTTTGTGTAGTTTTTATAACTTCTCCATCTCCTGTATTACCTGTAATTAATCCACCTTGGTAAAATGGAGCTTCCCATTTATCTGTACCATCTGTTGATACATATTCTAAAACAGTTGGATCAAATTTTACTGTAGCTGTATAACCTGCTATGCCTTCTTCTCCACTTTCAATATCAATGTCTTTTATTCCTATTGTAATTATAACATTATTTTCTCTTTTTACTTGAAGATTATTTACACTTAATGTTGTGCCAAATTTATCATTTGCAGCAAATACTTTTGTAGTTAATAGTAATATTGTTATTATAATTAGATTAATTATTTTTTTACTCATTAATTTGCTTTTCATTTTCTTTACTCCTTATCACATTTTTTAATACTAATTTTATTGGACTTTTATTTGGCTCAATACTAGCCTTTTCATTAATATTAAGTCTGTAGCTGTTATTTTGCCATCGTTATTAATGTCTCCTGCCTCAAATTTTTCTTTTTCCAATATCCATTCTTGTTTTTGTCCTGCTACTAAATGTCTTTTTAATAATATAAGGTCTGTAGCTGTTATTTTGCCATCGTTGTTAATATCTCCTGTTTTATTTTTATCTGGAATTTCTTGTTCTTTTTTTATCCAATCTACTTTCGCTGTTATATTTCCACTATTTCCAGCTTTATCTCTAAATTTAAATATAAATTCTCCATTTTCTTTAAATGTATGTGTATTTCCACCTTCTACAGTAACATCATTTTTATCAAATGTTATTGTTGCTGTTACTTCTCCACTTGTTGGTTCTGTTGTACTGTATATAATTGTTGCTTTTGGTAATTTTTTATCTATGTTTTCTACTGTTGCTGTAGCTGTTCCTTTATTTCCTACTTTGTCTTCAAATTCAAATGTGAATTTTCCATTTTCTTTAAATGTATACATATTACTTCCATTATTGTTTGTAATTTTTATTTCTTCACTTGCATTTACTAATGTTACTGTTACATCCTTATTTGTTAACTCTGTAGTACTGTACTTAATTTGTGCTGTTGGAGCTGTTTTATCTATCCAATTAACTACTGCTATTGCTTTTCCTTTATTTCCTAATGGGCCTACATAATTAAATGTATATCTTCCATTTTGTTTAAATACATATGTATCTCCATTTTTAATCTCTTCTCCCTTGTCATTTACTATTTTTACTCCACCTTCGTCAAATTTTACTGTTGCTGTTACATTTTTATTAGTTGGTTCTACTATATCATATGTAATAATTGCTGCTGGTGGTGTTTTATCTATCCAAGTTACTTCTGCAATAGCTGTTCCTGTATTTCCTGCTGGCCCTCTATATTTGAATTCATGTGTTCCATTTTCTGTAAATACATATGTTTCTCCATTTTCAATTTCTTTACCATTGTCGTCTACTACTTTTACACCTGCTTTATCAAAAGTTATTGTTGCTATTACATCTTGATTTGTTATATTGTTTATACTATATGTGATTGTTGGTACTATTTGTATTTTATCTATCCATTCAACATTAGCTGTCGCTTTTCCTATATTTCCAGCTTTGTCTTTGAATTCAAATGTAAATTCTCCATTTTGTACAAATGTATAAGTATTACTTCCTTTATTATTTGTTATTGTTACATCTTCTTCATTGAAAGTTATTGTAGCTGTTACATCTTGATTAGTTAACTTGTTATCTATATCATATGTTATTGTTGCAACTGGAGCTTTTTTGTCTATCCAGTTTACTTCTGCTACTGCTATTCCTGCATTTCCTGCAGGTCCTACAAATTCAAATGTAAATGTATCATTTTCTATAAATGTATATGTATCACTTCCATTATTATTTGTTATTGTAACATTTTCTTTATCGAATGTTATTGTTGCTATTACATTTTGATTTGTTAATTTATTTATATCATAGATTATAGTTGCTTTTGGTAAAGTTTTATCTATGTTTTCAACTACTGCTGTTGCTGTTCCTACGTTTCCTGCTTTATCTGTGAAATTGAATGTAAATGTTCCATTATTAGTAAATGTATATGTATTTTTTCCTCCATTATTTGTTATTGTAACATCTTTTTCATTAAATGAGATAGTAGCTACTATATCTTGGTTTGTTTTATATTCTGCACTATATGTTATAGTTGCTACTGGTGCAACTTTATCTATCCAATTCACTTTAGCTGTTGCTTTTCCTGTGTTTCCTGCTGGTCCTATGAATTCAAATTCAAATGTACCATTCTCTGTAAATGTATATGTATTATTTCCTTCGTTGTTTATTATCCTTACATTTTCTTTATCAAATACTATTGTTGCTGTTACTGATCTATTTGTTGGTTCTGTTGTACTATATTCTATCTTAGCATTCGGCATTGTTTTATCAATATTGTTTACCACTGCTGTTGCTGTTCCTTTTATACCTTTGCTATTTACAAATTCAAATGTGAATGTTCCATTTTCAGTGAATGTATATGTTTTACTTCCGTTATTGTTTGTTACTCTAATGTCCATATTTTCATTCACTAAAGTAGCTATTACATTTTGATTTGTTAATTTTGTTGTACTATATTCAACTTCTGCTGTTGGATATTCTGCTTTTGTTATATCTTCAAATACATTAAACATTGTTGCTGAGAAGAAATAGTCCATTGGGACTCCATCTCTGTTTCCATAAACATAGTCACAAGATTCTGTACATTCTATTTTTATGTATTTTGCTTGTTTAGATTCTGCAAATATAATGTCTTTACTACTTTCGCTTGTTGTAAGTTCTGTTACTGTTGTTGGGTTATATAGATTTTTAATATTATGTGCTACTTCCCAATTTTCCCCATCCATACTTACAGATACTTTTCCATTTTTTAATATTCCATATGCATATGCTTCTTTTCTTACATATTCAATTTTTGATATATACCTTGGTTCATCTAATTCTATTACGATCCATCTTGGATCTTTCATTGTTGTAGTAGTACGATTTGTGTGCCACATTGTGCTAGGAAGTCCATCTATAGCATTTGTTGCTGGTTCCCCTCTATTTGGCGTTGTACTTGAAAAACTTTCTATTGATAAATGTTTTATTGGTACATATTTTGCTGTATCTGGTTGGTTATCTTCTGTGAATTGAAATTCTACTGCATCACTTGCCATTAATGTACCTGCTGCCTTTTTTCTAATGAAAAGTTTTTTATTTCCTAATACTATTGGTTCTTTTTCTGAATAAGAAATCCAATTACTATTTCCTTCTATTTTCCATTCAAGATTTTCTGCATTACTTATACCTATTAGTCTGTTTTCTAAGTCATTTAAATATGCTGAAATATTAGGAATATCTTGTTCTTTAATTATAATAGTAGATTCTTTTCCATTTAAACGTACTTTTATGTTATCATTAGAATTTATTTGTTGTAATTCTATTTGTGTTAATTCATGAGAATTATTTTTTCCTTTTTTCCATGTTCTTCCACCATCTATGCTATATTCCCAATTTGACCCCTTAAATTCATCTAATAAAACTATTTTTCCAGCATCTTCGCCATTAAATGAGAAATTTGCTATTGTTAATTTTGTTTTGTCTTCATATAAATTTACCATTGCTAAAGATGAAAACATATTGTATGTATCCATTTCAAATTTTATATATTTTCCATAAATACTTTCATCAAATTCAACTGACTTGAATTCTAAATTTTGTTCACAATTTTCTGTTCTTCCTACCTCTATCCAAGTTTCTCCATCATTACTTATATATATAATTGCATTTTTAATATACACTGGATCATTATCTCTCCATTTACCTTGCACAAATTCTAAAGCTGATATATTTCTTGGTTCGTCTAATTCTATAGCAATAAAAGGTTTTGTTGATTGTTGTAAAACATTTTGTGCAAAGTCTGTATGCCACATAGTATTAATATTACCATCAATTGCATTTGGTGCATAATAAGGTCTCTTGTTGTCTGTTGATTGTGTTGAATAACTGTGTATTGATAGATGTTCTATTGGTATATATTTTCTTGTATCTGTCCAGTTGTCTTTGGTAAATCTATATATTTCTGATGTAGGACTGGCTATTTTTGTTCCTGTTGCTGATTGTCTTACTTGTACAGTTTTATTTCCTGTTAAGTCTGGATAAGCTACATTGTATGATGTCCAATTATCATTTTCTGTATAACGCCATTCCATTGCTCCAGTAGCTCCAATTACCTTATTTTCCCAATCATTAGCATACAAATTATTAGGAAGTGCTTGTTCTATTATATCAATTTTATATAAATTTTCTTCGTCATAATTTACCCCAACAATATGAACATATATATCATTCTCTGGTGTAATTTTTGCTATCTCTTCTTGAGTTAATTGTAATTTATGTTCCTCTTCAGCTGTAAATGAAACTTCATGCCACTCAGCATTTTCCCAATTTTCATTTTCGCCTTTTCCAGTTAAGCAATAATCCCAACGGACACCATTTCCATTAAAGCGGTTTGATAATACAATTTTTCCTGCATCATTACCATCAAATGAAAATGTTGCAATTGTTTTGTCTAATTTTCCTAATAAATAATTTGCTTCTGTTCTTGTAACTGATGGTTGAAGTACTTGATCAGTTGCGGTATTAGGAAGTTTACTTCCTTCTTCTAAAATTCTTGTTTGTAAAAGTGTAAATTTATATATACTTTCTACACTTGTTAATCTTGTTTTTATTAAATTTGTTAAATGTTGCATTGGTAATGGGAAACATTTTAAATTTTCTGCTATTCTTTCTGCTAAATTATAATAGTCATTCTCTGTTTTATTTGGATTTGCATTATATACATTAATTAAGCCAACCCAACCATCAATATTTATAGGTTGTATTTCTACTGCTTTTTCATATGCCTGTTCTTGTTTTGCTAAATCTCCTGCATATACTTTTGCAAGCATACTTTGTTCTTCACTTTTTACTAAATTTGTAAAGTCATTTATTGCTTCTTGAGCTAATACCATATATACTACAGAATATCCTCTAGAATAGGCGGCATTTCCCCAACCTAATAACATTCTTTCACCTTTTTCTGATAATGTCCATCCACTTACGTCATTGTCTATTCCCCAATAACCTTTTCCATCATTATTTTTGCTGTAACATAAAAGTGCTGCATGTCCTGGTTGACCTATAACTGTTGCAGGTATTCCATGAGTTGCACGAATATTTGAACCACTTTTTGAAATTCCTCCACAAACACATCCTGTTCCAAATTTATTTCTAAAGTTCATCCATACTTTATATAGTTTGTATTGTGGAGTTCCTCTTGTTACAGATAATTCATAGCTTGGTATGTTTTTTCCTCCTGGTATAGTATATGTTAAATCAAATAATCCAATTTTTTTATTTTCTTCTCCACTTTCTCTATCTTTTACAGCAAATAGCTCATTGAAATATTGTTTATTTGCTTCATCATAGTAAATTCCATTACCATAATTAGGCCAAACATAAGCTATATATGGATGAGGTGTTAAATAATTTGTTGTTTTATATTGATCTAATTTATCTTGAACATATGAATTTAACCATAAAATTTCCTCATCATCTATTAAGTTATTCATAACAAAACGCATTTCTTCAACATGTAGTGCCTCAAACCAAGGTGTAATATCAAAGTTTTCAGTTGCTCTTAATCTTCCAGTTTTATGCATATATTTATATATTGCATAACGTCTAAGTGCATCTGATTTATTTTCTGCTGCACCTGATTGCATCCATAAACCTACATTTTGTGAATGTGTTAAAGAAAGTGAAATTGCCATCTTTTTATATAAGTCTCCATAAGTTAAATCTGGATACCACTTATTATTCAACTTTTCTGTTAGAGTAAAGTCATCTTTATATTCACTGTAAAGTCTAGAAAGTTGTGTTAATGAATTAAAATAACTTCCTCCTTCTGGTGTTCCACCTAATATGTATAATCTAATATTATCTACATCACTTGTTAACCAAGTATATGCTTCTTTATTTTCTTGACTTGCACTTAAAAACTTTTTTAAGGCGTAATTTCCTACTCTGCTAATAAGTTCCCTTTTTAGAAGTGTTAATTCATATTCTTTATTAGTTACCAAATCTGCATTTGCGAATTCTCCTTTTATTTTTTGATCTAATATCTCTATTGAAGGAACTAAATCTTCTCCTGGATCTTCATATGTCTCTTTTCTTAATTTTGGATCTACATAAACAGCATGGTCATTTCCATTTGATCCATTATCATTTGCTATTAATTTTAAGAATTTTGCATTTCTTATATCTATTCTAGCAAACACTGCGTCATTTGCTGATTTAATTACTGATGATTCTTTTTCTAAGTTCCATTGTTTTCCATCAACTGAAGTAAATATATAAAATTTAACACCATTACCATTATTACCAGATGTTGTATTTACTCCCATATATGTAGTAAAATAATCATAATCTTTATAATTTGTTAAATCATATACTATTTCAGAAGTTGCATGTGCCCAAATACCTTTTGAAAAGCTATAGACCCCACCTTCTATTTTTACAGAAAATGCAGCTCCACTATCAGTCTGATTTAAATGCAATTTTCCCCAACCTACTTTTGCTGAAGAATAGTTTATATCTGATAAATATACAAATTCTGGACTTTCTGCTTGCTCTGCTGCTAAAGATCTATTAGAATATATTGGTAGTAAAAACACAATTAATAATAAAATAAGACAAATTATCATTTTTAATAAAAACTTATCTCTAATTTTTTTATTTTCCATATTTTCTTCCATAAATATAATCCTTTCTTAATATAATATATTTAGGTTTTTGGAATACTTACCTATAACCATTTTTAATCCTCTTTTTATTATATCATATTTCTTTTCTTATGTAAACTATATTGGTGATATTTTTACTTATAATATTAAAAAATCTTATATTTATGATTATATATTATAATCATTATTTTTGTGTTACTAAATAATTAAAATTTTAATACAATTTTGTTACTTATTGTTAGTTTTTATACATCTATGCAGTTTATTATATCTTAATTTATAACCTTTATATAATATTATACAAAAAATAACTAAAAGTCGTTTTATATAACTTTTAGTTATTAAAAATTGTCCAATATTCTTTACATGTTTTCATTAAAATATTTTTCAAATTCTTCTTTTGATATTGGTTTTGAATAATAATATCCTTGTATAATATCTCCACCTATTTTCCTTATAAACTGTACCTGATCTTTCGTTTCTACTCCCTCTATAACCGTTTTTGTGTTTAAATGTTTTGCCATTAGCATAATATAATTTATAATATTTTCGTCACTTTCCAAATTAGCTTTATCTACAAATATTTTATCTATCTTAATTATATCAATTGGCATATTTTGTAACATACTAAGAGAGGAATTTCCTGTACCGAAATCGTCAATTGAAATAGTAAAACCTCTTTCTTTTATTTTATTCATGACTGTTAATATATCAATATTAGGATCAATTGTCGCACTTTCTGTTATTTCTAAGTCAATTTGGTTCGGTTCTAAATTATATTTGCTACATATTTCAACATATTTGTTAATAAAATTCTCATCTACAAACTGTTCCTTTGAAACATTTATTGAAATATTTGGTACAAATCCATACTTATCTCGCCAATTGGCTAAATCTATACAAACTTGTTCAAATATATATATGTCTAATTTCATTATAAATTTATTTTTTTCAAATAATGGAATAAATTTACTAGGTGGTATATAATTTCCATTTTTATTCCATCTTACTAATGCTTCTGCTCCATAAACTTTTTCATTTCCTACATATATTTTAGGTTGATAGAAAATTTCAAATTCTTTATTTTTTAATGCATCTTTCATTGTAGATTCTATTTCTTGTTCTTCTAACATTTTATTTTCTAATGTTTCATCATATAAATAATAATTATTGTGATACAAACCTTTTATTTTAGAACGTGCAAAATATGCTTTATCTAATAATTTATTAATGTCTAAATTACTAGGTAAAATTTCACAAGCACCAATAGCTAAATTAATTTGTATTTTAATTCCATTTATATCTAGTTTAGATGCATTGTTTGATATATTATATAGTAATTCATTAATATCTTGCTTATAGCTAAATAAACTGGCAAAAACATCATTTGAAATCCTACATGTAATATTATCTTGTGGTAATAATGATCTTAGTTTTTCACCTAATGATTTTAGAATTTCATTACAAAATTGATAACCATGAATATTATTTAATGCTTTAAATTTATTTATATCAACTGTTATTATATACTTTTTATTTTGATTATGTTCTAACAAATAGTTCCTGCCATTTTCTCTAAAATAGTGTTCATTTCCAAGTAATGTTACAGGATCTATATATGCTGTATGATATAATTTTTCATTTTTTCTTTGATTTGAAATATTAATATAAATTGTAATAGAAATTATTACAAAAGATACTCCCAAACAGATTGTAGCTGTTATTGTAACTAATCTTATAAGTTCATTTGCAATTGTATTATCAGATGCTGTTGTTACAACATACCAATTATTAATTTCAAGCTGTTCATAATGTATAAAATAAGTTGTACCATCTGCATCAATATCGAACGTATTTATTAAACCATTTTTTATATCATCTTCCATTTTGTCTATTTTTTGAATATTTTTATCATCTGTTATATTGTATCTTGATTTTATATAATCATATAAATTAGCATTACTTTCTTTAATATTATCAAAAGAATCGATCAGTACACTACCTGTATTATTTATTAAATATGTGCCACCTTTTCCAAACAATCTTCTTAATAAAAGCTGTTTATAGTCAAAAGTATTTATTGTTGCCATTAATACTTTTTCTTCATTATTTAAAGTAATAGTTTTTGAATATATGTTTACTTGATTATTTGACACTGTGCTTGGTCTATTCTCAGATAAATATACATCTTCTTGATTAAAAAATTCCTCAATATTAGCATAATTTTTAACTGTAAAGCCATCACTTGTTATACCATTTCCTTGTTTATCTAATATAACCAATCTAGTAAAATGATAATTGTCTAGTTCTTCCTTAAAATTATCAAAAATTTCCTCTTCTTTATGAAAATGTCCTCTGTTTACATATTCGCCCATTAAATTAATAATATTTTTTTGATCTGTAATTGCTAAATTAAGTTGTGTTGCTGTTTGCTCACTAAGCTCTTGTATATTTTGATATACATTTTGGTAAATCAAATTTTTCATATATATAATATATGAAAACGATAAAATAATTACTATTACAAATATAATAAAAATTGATATATAACTTATTTTATTAGTTTTATATTGACTTTTAAACTTTTTTTCTGGTTTTACTTTCTTCATAAATACTTAGTAATTGAACCTTTCTCCTATTTATTTATTAAATTACAATGATTGTATCATACTATTATTTATTAAGCAAATTAATCTAATATATTTATTAAAATAAAAAAAGTTATATTCTTAAAATCTACCAGTTTTAACACATAACTAATATTTAATTTAAAATTTTTATATTGTACAGTGACAAAATAAATCACTCACCTCCTTGGTGTCCCCCTTCACCAGTTGGATTATAAAGAGTTATTAAAACTACTACCTCTGGATCTTCCGTTGGTGCTGTACCTATAAACGATGTAACATATTTATTTGTATTAACTCCATCTTCTGATGTACCTGTTTTTCCTCCTATTGAATATCCTTCAACTTTTGCATTTTTTCCTGTTCCTTCATCTACAACCGTTTGCATCATACTTAATACTTCTTTTGCTGTTTTTTCAGATATTACTCTTTCTCCATTTATTGGCTCGATATTAGTTACTTTTTTATTTCCTTCTTCATCTGTTTCTGTATTACTTATAATTTGCTTTACTACTCGTGGTTTTATATATGTTCCACCATTTGCAATACTTGATAACATTGTTGCCATTTGAATTGGTGTAACTTCAAACCTCTGCCCAAATGCTATTGTTCCTAATTCCACAGGGCCTACTTTCTCTTCTTTTAAAAATATAGAGCCTGCTTCTCCTGGTATATCTATTCCTGTAATTTTAAAGAATCCAAATTTATTTAAATATTCATAATATTTATGTACTCCTAGCTTTTGCCCTAATCCTATAAATACTGGATTACATGAATTCATTAGTGCATCTCTTAAACTTTCTGAACCATGTGGCCTATAATGTCTCCAACATTTCATTTTTACACCTGCTATTTCTATATATCCAAAGCAACAAAATTCTCCTGCTCTATCTGGAGTAGTTATTCCTTCTTCTAATGATGCTGACGCTGTTACTAATTTGAATGTAGACCCTGGTTCATATGTATCTGATATAGCCTTATTTCTCCATAATTGTTGCATTTGTTTTGTCTGCTCTTCTTTTGGCAAACTTTCATCTACTGCAAATGGATCATTTAGATTATAATCTGGATAACTAGCTAATGCCAATATATCACCTGTTTTTGGACTCATTATTATTATATTTCCACCATCTGTACATACATTATCTATACATGCTTCTTTTAAATATTTTTCTGCTATACCTTGTATTGTACTATCTATTGTTAATACTAAATCGTCTCCATCTTTTGGATTTGTATATTCCTCATATGTATCTTTTATGCTAGCACCTGATGCATCTGTTATTTTGCTTATTGCTCCAGCTTTGCCTTTTAAGTAATCATCATATTTTGCCTCTACCCCATTTAAACCCTGATTATCACTACCGCAAAAACCTATAATTTGAGAAGCTAAATTATTTAATGGATAATATCTTTTCGTATCTTCATCTATATTTATACCTTCTGATATATTATTTTCTTGTAACCACTTTCTTAATTCATTTGTTTTTTCTTTATCTACTTTTTTTACTATTGTCTCAATTGATGATCTCTTTTTTACTCTTTTTAAAACTTTCTCATAATCAAGTTCAAATAATTCTGATAACTTTTTTGCGATCTTTTCTTTATTTTCTTCTTTTATATTTGTAGGATTTACTGTAACTGTTTCTACTGTACTGCTAACTGCTAATACTGTTTTTCCTGTGCTATCATATATTGTTCCTCTTTTAGCACTTACAGTTCTATCTGATGTCTGCTGTGCATATGCTTTTGCTTTAAGTTCTCCTCCTTTTATAAACTGAATATATCCTATCCTTGTAAGTAATGCTGTTATTATTATTAATGTAAGAAATATTGCATTTCTCATTCTTTTTTTTGTACTTATCTTTCCTACCATATTTTTTCCTCCTCTGTAAATTATATTTATTCAGATTATGAGGAATAAATACATATATTATATTAAAGTTCCATAATTACATAAAAAACTGTTAATAACCATTAACAGTTTTACTTTATATAATTATATTAGCTATTTTTTACATAATTTATTACATATTCTCTATATTTAGTCCATTTTTCTGGATTTTCCATTATCTCATTTGATACATTATCTATAGGCATATTAGATATATCTTTAATCATTTTTTCTATTATTTCTAATGATAATATTTGAGGTGTGCCTTCTTTTAAAAATACTTTTTTTTCAATTCCATTTGGTAATACTATATTATATTCATCTATCAATTTTTTATTTAAAATATCATAGTCATTAAGTAGTGTATCCCTTGTAAAATCCCCTATATATTTATTATAAAATAGATAATCGGTTAGTAAATGTAAAAAGTAACCTCTATTAAAACTATTATCTATTTTCTTGTCTACTAAAAATTTATATAAATTGGTTTTACAGCTTTTTTCACCATAATGTGTTTGCGATTTATCTTTTACACTATCTGGATATATAACTCCATTTATAAACTCATTATAATCTTCCTCTACATTTTTATTATTTTTTAAATATTCTTGCGCAACAGCTAAATGAATAACATATCCTGCCATCTAAATTCCTTTCTATCGCTTAACGATCTGCATTATCTATTACTGTTCTTTTTCTATTTCCTTTATCTATATCTGTTGTTGATATTCCCTTCTCTGGTCTATCTGTAAATACTACATCTATTCCCATAGTATTAAGTTTTTTTTCAAATTGTTCCCAATTAGAATTTCCCTTCCAATCACTACCTACAAATATAGCATCAAAATAGCTTCCACATAATTCCTTTACTTTTTCTAATGCTTTTAATTTATCATATTCATGGGTTATAATTGCTACATCTACATATTTTATATGTGATAATATTTTTCTTCTTGCTTTTTCATTTACTGAAGAAGTTTTATTTTTATATTTTTGTATTAATTCATCTGAATTCGCTGCAACTATAGTAGTTTTGCATTGTTTCTTCATCTCTTTTAAATGTTCTATATGCCCTTTATGCAAATTGCTAAATGCTCCTGAAGCATACCCTATATTATATTTTTTTGTTTTTACCTCATGAATATTACTTCCTTGTTCTCTATCTTTTAATAATCTAAGTGCTAAACTAGAAGTTATATAATCTTTATCTAAAGAATTTATTATAAATGCTCCATCTACAAAATCTAATGCTTCTAGCATATTAACTCTGTCATTGTCTGAAATCTTTTTTCTATATTCCTTCATTCCTGTTACTCTTTCAACTAACTCATTTGAATATAATCCTACATAAAATGGTACATTATAATTAGAAGCTTGTCTATGTTCTTGTAATAATCTTTCAAAATTACTTTCGTTAAAAAAATAATAAATTCCCTTTACTAAATAAACCTTTTTTCCTGAAATTTCTACAATTTTACCCTTATTTTCCATTTATTTTTACCTCATTATATTAATTATATCACATTTTACATAATTTTCAAGTTTAATAATTAATTTGATTTTTGAGGTATATTTTTATATAATTTTCTATTTTGCTACTCATAAGCTATAAGCAAATTCAGAAAATTTTCTATAGCAGAACAATAGTGGGCTGATTAATATGTTATTAATTTTAATAGATAGAGTTCAGCC
>CAMSMU010000005.1 GCA_947061115.1 uncultured Clostridium sp. | reverse complement strand
ATTATTAGAATTTTCACAAAATCCTCGCGACATTGCAGATCCATGGTATACAGGAAACTTTGATATAACATATGATGATATAGTAGAAGGATTAGAAGGATTTTTAGATTATTTAAAAGAAAATAAAAAAATTTAAATTAATATATTTAGGAGGTAATAAAATGTCAATATTAGTAACAGGAGGAGCTGGATATATAGGATCACATACAGTAGTAGAATTACTAAATGAAGGAGAAAAAGTAATAGTAGTAGATAATCTTATAAATAGCAAAGAAAAGGCAATAGAAGATATAAAAAAGATCACAGGAAAAGACTTAAAATTTTATAAATTAGATATAAGAAATAAAGAAGAATTAAATAAAGTGTTTGAGGAAAATAAAGATATAACAGCTGTAATACATTTTGCTGGATTAAAGGCAGTAGGTGAATCAGTAGAAAAGCCAATAGAATACTACGATAATAATATATACGGAACATTAATGTTATTAGAAGTAATGAAATTACATAATGTGAAAAAAATAATATTTAGTTCATCAGCTACAGTATATGGAATACCTAAAAGTGTACCAATAAAAGAAGACTTTCCATTATCTGCAACAAATCCATATGGACAAACTAAATTAATGATAGAGCAAATATTATCAGATGTATATGTATCAGACAATAATTGGAGTATAATTTTATTAAGATACTTTAATCCAATAGGAGCACATGAAAGTGGACTAATTGGAGAAGATCCGAATGGAATACCAAACAATTTAATGCCATATATAAATCAGGTAGCAAAAGGAAAACTAGAGTATTTAAGAGTATTTGGAAATGATTATCCAACACCAGATGGAACAGGAGTAAGAGATTATATACACGTTGTAGACTTAGCAAAAGGACATATAAAAGCACTAAAAAGAGCAGAAAAAATTACAGGAGTAGAAAGCTATAATTTAGGAACAGGTAAAGGATACTCTGTATTAGATATAGTAAATAATTTTGAAAAAGCAACAGGACAAAAAATAGAATATAAAATAACAGAAAGAAGAGCAGGAGATGTAGCTGAAATGTATGCAGATACAACAAAAGCAAAAGAAGTATTAGATTGGACAGCAGAAAAAGATTTAGAGCAAATGTGCAAAGATTCATGGAATTATACAAAAAATACATAAAAATACCAAAAAATGAAAAAAATTGTAATAATCCTATCTTGAATAAAAAAAATTATATTGCATAAAATAAAAATATAAATTTTAAAGATAGGAGTAAAATAAAATGAAAATAATTGATAGAATAGCATTAGTATTAGTCATTATTGGTGCAATCAATTGGGGATTAATAGGTATCTTTAATTTTAATTTAGTAGACACAATATTTGGTACAATGAGTGTAATAAGTAGAATTATATATACTTTAGTAGGAATATCAGGATTATGGTCAATAAGATACTTTATGTATGATAATGACTAATTAAATTAATTTTTAAAATTTAAATATGGCCTTCGGGCCATTTTTTAATGTACAGTAAAAATATTATAAATTATGTAAATTTATTATATAATAAATAAGTAATGTATTGAAAAAGTCTCTATTTTTGAAAACTTTTTTGAAAGGAGGAGATTGCAATGGAGGAGAGATTTCGGCAATTAATCTTGTATGTCTTTGAAACAGTATATTGTAATAACCGAAAAGTCTCTGATGGGCAGGCATGTATTGATTTAATAGTATTCTGTCAAAAAGTAGATCCAACAAAGCCTAAAGGTTATTATGGAGATGCACAGCATGGATTCATTGATGCAATAGATGCCAAGAGGGACGTAGCAATTTGGCAATTTCAAGTAAAAATATTTTTAAGTAAAAGTGTAGAAAAGATAAAAGGCATATGATAAAATAATAAAAATAGAAAAATAAAGGAAAACACAAATGAAAAACGTTAAAGTGCTTGATACTGTATATATCGTAAGGTCTAATAAAATAAGCTTACGTAAACATAGCAAACTATCTTTTTTTAGAAAAATTTAAAAGGCATAGTTCTTTGAGTGGTAAACAGGAGTAACATTTTGAAAAAATTGTAGGGGCTATTATTAATCTCCTAACAAAACAATATTTAGCAAAAGAATAATAAATTAAATAATAGAAATAATAATAAAAACAAACTTCAAAGTAGCAACCAACAACAATTGCAAAATAAGAAATGGTATGATATAAATAATAAAAAAGAAGTTAACAATAATTGCAAAAACTAAGGAGGATAAATTAAATGATAAAAGGTGTAAAGGATATAAGAAACGTTTGTAAGGGTGATTATCAATCGCCCACAGGTATAACATTGATAGCATTAGTCGTTACAATAATCTTGTTATTAATACTAGCAGGAATAGCAATAAGTCTAACAGTAGGCAATAATGGGTTATTTGCAAGAAGCAGAAATGCAACAAATATATGGAGAGAAGCAGAAGCAAATGAATCAAGTGAGATGCAAAGTTTTGTAAATACTTATGATGAAACACTAAATAATTTAATACTAGATGAAAACAAAAAAATAATAGGAGAAATAACAGGACAAGAAAAAACAAATACAGAAACAACAGACATAAATGGAAATAAAGTAGTAGTTCCAGCAGGATTTAAAGTACTAAATCCTGAACAAACAGTAGAAGAAGGAATAATAATAGAAGATGTAACAGCAAACAATAGTGATACAATAAGAAACCAATTTGTATGGGTGCCTTGTTCAATAGATGGAGTAAACAATACACTAAAGTACGATAGATATGCATTTACAAAAAGTGGATGGAGCAGTAGACAAATAATGTTAAATGAAAAAGATGATGATGATAGTTATAAAATACAAAGAGTAGATAAAACACCATATTATTATCATGAAGCAATGCAAAAAGAAGAAAAAATAAGTATAGAAAAATATGGAGGATTTTACATAGGAAGATATGAAGTAGGAACAGATATATCAAGAAATTCAAGCAATAAAGGAAATATAGATCAAATCGGAAAAATACAATCAGGATTAAATGTATATAATTATATAACTAGAAATGAGGCAATTATTATAGCAGAAAGAATGTATACTGGAAAAAGTAGATTATGTAGTAGCTATGCATGGGATACAGCACTTAAATTTATAGATGGAGAAATAGGAACATATTCAGTAAATAGTCAAGGAGGAAATTATTATAGTACATTAAAAAATACAGGTTATAATTCAATCAAGAACATTTATGATATGGGAGGAAATGTGTGGGAATGGACGACAGAAACATTTAGTGATGGAAATTATCCTTATGTTTGTTGTCGGTGGTCGTTATGGATTAAATGTATCAGAATATCCTGCTAGTTTTCGTGCTTATGCAGATATAAATCATTGCAATGACCTAGTTGGATTTAGAATTACTTTCTATTTATAAAATAAATAAAACTGTATCATTAAAGTAGGTACAGTTTTTTATATTTAGGAAAGCTTTCCAAACTTTCCTAAATATAAATCAATGTACACAAATTTTATTATATAAAATTTGGCACGCGAACAAGTTATGCGGACCAGAAAATAAATTTAATCGTCTGACATAAGAAGAGGTCTGCTTTGTTCTACTAATAATATTATAAAAAATATTGACAGTATGTACAAAAAAATGGTACACTAATAAAAGTTAGATTAAACTAACAAACAAATTAATAAGGAGCTATATATGGAATTACTAAATATAAAAGATTTATATACAAACGCTGGAAATAAAGAGATATTAAAGGGGCTAAATTTAAAAATAAATGCTGGTGAAACACATGTTATAATGGGACCAAATGGTGCTGGAAAATCAACATTAGCCAATACTATATTAAATAATCCTCAATATAAAATAACAAATGGAGAGATATACTTTGAGGGTAAAAAAATCAATGATTTAAAAACAGATGAAAGGGCTAAAAAGGGTATTTTCATGTCCTTTCAAACACCAGAAGAAGTGCCTGGTATTTCTGTAATGAATTTTTTAAAAACAGCAAAAAATTCAAAAGAAAAAGAACCTATAAAAATACTTAGTTTCAAAAAAGAAATAGAAGAAAATATGAACAAATTAAATATGGATAAATCATATATATCAAGAGATTTAAATGTAGGTTTCTCAGGTGGAGAGAAAAAGAAAAATGAAATTTTACAAATGCTAACACTTAAGCCTAAATTAGCCATATTAGATGAAACAGATTCAGGTTTAGATGTTGATGCAATAAAAGTGGTATCTAAAGGAATTTCAATGTATAAAAATAATAAAAATGCTGTTTTAATTATTACGCATTCAACTAAAATATTACAAGATTTAAAAGTAGATTATGTTCATATATTAGTAGATGGAAAGATAATAAAGACAGGAAAATCTAGTTTAGCTAAAGAAATTGAAGAAAATGGTTATGAAAGATATAAATAAAGACGCTCCCAATAGGGAGCAAAGAGATGTGATATTATTGTTTTTTTAGGATATAACCATTAATAAGAAACATCATACCTAAAAAAATTAATGAATCATCGGGCGTTTTCAAAGCACAAATCAGAACGGTTATTGCTAATAGAAATGCAATTAATGCAAGTACATCATAGATCTTTTTACGAATATGCATTGTATCCCCTCTCTTTCTGAAGTTATAAGCTAATTATATCATAATTAACTTAAATAATCAAAATTACTGAAAGGATAAGAATGAAAACTAAAATAAAAAAAGTAGATAACAACATATATAATATAAAAAATAAAGATGAATATTTATACAAAACTGTAGGTCTTACAGAAGAAGTAATTAGAGAAATATCTAATAAAAAAGATGAACCTAATTGGATGTTAGAATTACGTTTAAAAGCATTAGATGTATATAACAAATTAGAAATGCCAACATGGGGGCCAGATTTAAGTGAATTAGATATGAGTAAAATAGCAACATATGTAAAACCAAAAGTATACATGGAAAAAACATGGGAAGATGTACCAGAAGATATAAAAAATACTTTTAATGCATTAGGAATCCCAGAAGCAGAAAAAGAAAGTTTAGCAGGTGTTGGTGCACAATATGATTCAGAAATTGTATATCATAGTATAAAGGAAGAATTAGTAAAACAAGGTGTTATATATACAGATTTTGATGCAGCAGTTAAAGAATATCCAGACTTAGTAAAAAAATATTTAACTAAATGTGTTCCAATAACTGATCATAAGTTTATTGCACTTCATTATGCAGTATGTTCAGGTGGATCTTTTGTATATGTTCCAAAAGGTGTAGAAGTAGAAATTCCATTACAATCATATTTTAGGCTTAATGCAGCAGGAGCAGGTCAATTTGAGCATACACTTATAATTGTTGATGAAGGAGCATCACTTAAGTTTATCGAAGGATGTTCAGCACCTAAATATAATGAAATTAATTTACATGCAGGCTGTGTAGAATTATTTGTAAAAGATAAAGGATACTTAAGATATTCTACAATAGAAAACTGGTCAAAAAATATGCTAAATCTTAATACAAAAAAAGCTATAGTAGGAAAAGATTCATCTATAGAATGGGTTACAGGATCATTTGGATCAAAAATCTCAATGCTTTACCCTATGAGTATATTAAATGGAGAAAATGCAAAATGTGAATTTACAGGAATTTCATTTGCAGGAAAAGGACAAAACTTAGATACAGGATTAAAAATTGTTCATAATGCAAAAAATACATCATCAGTAGTAAACTCAAAATCTATTTCTAAAGATGGCGGAATATGTACATTTAGAAGCGATATTAAAGTTAGAAATATAGCAGAAAAATCTAAAATATCAGTATCATGCGAATCTCTAATGTTAGATAGTATATCACGTTCAGATACTATACCAGTAAATGAAATAGAGACAGATGAGGTAGAGTTTTCACATGAAGCAAAAATTGGAAAAATATCAGATAATACAATATTTTATTTAATGACAAGAGGAATAAGTGAAGAAGAAGCAAAAGCCATGATAGTAAGAGGATTTGCAAATCCAATATCTAAAGAATTACCAGTAGAATATGCAGCAGAAATGAATAACCTAATAAATTTAGAATTAGAAGGGAGTATTGGATAATGGAAAAATATATATTAAACGAAACGCCTGTAAGAACATCAAATAATTTTGGAATAAATAATGTAGAAGTGATACTAGATATACCTAAGTATAAGCAATTTGAAAACTTTGATTTATATACTCCATATTTTGAGGATATTGATATAAAAATAGATAGAAATACTCCAAAAGTTAATTCTAATAAAATAGGTTTAAATAGAAAATCTAATTATAATATAAAAATTGTAATACCAGAAAATATGAAAATATTAGACTATCCTATAAAATTGGTATTTGATTTTAATGATGAAAATGAATTTTTAGTTGAAAATATAGACATAATATTAGAAAAAAATTCATATGCGAACTTTGAAATAATATGGAAAACAGAAGAAAACGAATGCAGTAATTATAATATTTTTCATAATGGGCAAATAAATACGATTGTAAAGGAAAATGCAAAAGTAAACATTATAATAGCTAATATATTAAATCAAAATGCAGATAGTATATATGCATTAGAAAACCAAATAGAAAAGAATGCAGAATTAGAATATACTATAGTAGATTTAGGAGCAAAAACAACAATATCTAATTATAGCACAGAGTTAATTGGGGATGGATCAAAAAATTATTTAAATAATATATATTTAGGTAAAGAAAAAGACGTAATTGACATAAACTATAATATGGAGATTTGTGGAAAAAAATCTGAAGCATATATAAATGTACAAGGAGCAATAAAAGACTATACTAAAAAGAATTTTAAAGGAACAATAGATTTTAAACAAGGAGCAACGAAATCAATAGGTAAAGAAAATGAAAATTGTATGATTTTATCTTCAACAGCAAAATCAAAATCTTTGCCAATGTTACTTTGTCATGAAGAAGATGTAGAAGGAGAACATGGCATTGCATCAGGTAAAATAGATGAAAGTAAGCTGTTCTATATTATGACAAAAGGTATTTCATATGAAGAAGCTAGAAAATTGATTATTAAAGCAAATTTTAGCAATATATTGAGAAAAATTAATAATGAAGAGTTAAAAAATATTATTAATGATGAGATAGATAAAATTTAGAGCAAAATAAATAGTTGCTTTAGAAGGGAAAGAAAAATGGATAATTACGAAATCAGAAAAGATTTTCCTATATTAAATAATAGTAAAATAGTGTATTTAGACAGTGGAGCTACATCACAAAAACCATTACAGGTTTTAAACAAAATGACTGAATATTATAAAAACTCAAATGCTAACCCTCATAGGGGTGCATATAAACTTAGTATAGAATCAACAAAAATATATGATGAGGCAAGAGAAAAAGTAGCTAAGTTTATTAATAGTGAATCAAGTAATCAAATAGTTTTTACTAGAAATGCAACAGAGAGTTTAAATTTAATTGCATATAGTTATGGATTAGACAATATAAAAAAAGATGAAAAAATAGTACTATCAATAATGGAACATCATTCAAATTTAGTTCCATGGCAAAATATTTCAAAAAGAACAGGTGCATTACTAGAATATATGTATATTGATGATAATGGAGAACTAACAGAAAACGAAATAAATGAAAAAATAACATCTGGTGTAAAGATAGTAGGTATAACACAAGTGTCAAATGTATTAGGAACAATAAATCCAATAAAACAAATAATAAAAAAAGCACACGAAGTAGGTGCAATAGTTGTTGTTGATGCATCACAAAGTATACAACATATGAAAATTGATGTTCAAGAACTAGATGCAGATTTTTTAGTATTTTCAGGACATAAGATGCTTGCACCATTAGGAATAGGAGTACTATATGGAAAAAAAGAATTACTAGAAAAAATGAATCCGTTTCTATTTGGTGGAGACATGATAGAATATGTATATGAACAAAATGCAACATTTGCGACAATTCCTACTAAATTTGAAGCAGGAACACAAAATGTAGAAGGTGCTGTAGGATTGCTTGCGGCAATAGATTATATAAATAATATAGGGATGAATAAAATAGAAGATATTGAAGAAAAACTGATGGAATATGCATTAGAACAATTGGATAAATTAGATTTTATTACTATATATGGACCTAAAGAATCATCAAAACATGCAAGTGTTATATCATTTAATGTAAATAATGTACATTCACATGATGTAGCAAGTATATTAGATAGTCAAGATGTATGTATAAGATCAGGTAATCACTGTGCACAACCATTATTAAGATATATGGGAATAGATTCATGCTGTAGAGCAAGTATATATATATATAATACAAAGGAAGATATAGATAGATTAATAAATGCATTATATAAAGCACAAGAGATATTTTCTAAATGGATTTAGGGGAGGAAGTAATAAGAAAAATATGGATGATTTAGAATCAATATATACAGATATCATAATGGAACAAAGTACAGCTAAATATAATAAACATAAATTAGAAAACAAAGATGATGAAGAACATGGTCATAATCCAAGTTGTGGTGATGATATAACTTTAGAAATAAAATTTAATGGAGACAAAATAGAAGATTTATCATACACAGGAAGCGGATGTGCTATTTCTCAAGCATCTACTTCTATAATGATAGATTTATTAAAAGGAAAAACGAAAAAAGAAGCTCTTAATTTAATTGAAATGTTCTTAAAAATGATAAAAAGAGAAGATATAAAAGAAGAAGATTTAGAAAGTTTAGAAGATGCAAAAGCACTTCAAAACATATCTAATATGCCAGCAAGAGTAAAATGTGCAGAACTTGCATGGTATACAATGCAGTCATTATTATATAGAAAATAAGTATATAGATAAATTTATTAAAATAAAACATTGTAGGGGCTGATTAATAATCGCCCCTCATATTGTAATATATAAAATTATTATATTTTAATAGCAGTCATAAATTTACCAAAATTAATTGTTTAAATCATTACGTATTTTTTCTATTTCTTCTAATGGTAATTCTGTTATTTTGCAAATATCTTCATCTTTCATACCAATAGAAATTGAATTTTTAACGATTTTAATAATCCCTTCTCTTAATCATTCTTCTTTCCCATAGTCAATTAATGAAGCTTTGCCCCATTGTTCTTCTAATTCCCATCTTTCAAGTATTTCTGCTCTTTTTCTTACATCTTCATCCTCACTTATGTTTTCTAATTTTTCAGTGGTTTCTTTTATCTCATTGTTATCTGACATAATAGATTTAATCTCCTTATTATTAGGTTCTAATATGAATAATATCCACTGAGCAAGTATATTGTTTTCATTTTTCTCATATTCATATTTTGCCTTTGTCATTTGTATTATATGTAATTCTTCAACATTTGTCAACAGTTTTTCGTTACATCCATTTTCTCTCCAATGCCAAATAGTATGCATTTTATTTAAATCTTTTAACTCATCTAGTTCATATCCTAATAATGCTAATATAGCAGAAATTAAATAACCAGTTTCTTGTTTATTTTTATCAGAAAAAAGAGATTGAAAGACAACATCATATTTTGGCTTTAGTAAAATATTTGAATTATTTATAAGAATCAACTCCTTTGAATTTATAATTTTCTGTGATATAAAAAGATTCTTAGCACTAAAATATAATTTTATAAAAAGGAAGTTGTATACTAGAATACATATTTAACTTAATAAAACGAATTACAAATTATTTTAAATATTAAAATTATTATTATCATAAAATTTTTTTGGGGGGCAAATTAAGATAATAAAATAAAAATATAATTATAAAAAATATTTTAGTGAACTAAGATGATAATAGTATATAACAAAAAATGGAAAAAGTAAAGAAAAATCGTTCGTCAAAAATTTACATATTTTGACAAAATTAAAATTAAAAAAATCTCAAAATTCATAAAACAGCTATTAATCATAGCTGTTTTAAATTATCTATCAACATATTCAGACTTTGTATTATTTTGCTTTTGAGTAGAGTAAACTTCAAAATAATCTACACCATATAATTTATGAATTGCTTCTGTTCCAGCAACAATACATTTATGATCTTGTAAACCTAATCTGATTAACAAATCTTTTAAAGTATAACCATTTTTTTGTAAATTAGATAAATCTATTTCCATAAAAGGTGGTATAGCACTAAACATGTCTATATCAAAATCTATACAATTTTCATCACTACCAAGTTCATAAGAAATCCTTTTAGCAGTTGTATCTGTTATTACTTTTTCATCATAACGAGCTTCTAGCATTTCTACAATTTTATCGGATTGTAGAAGATGAAATTTTATATGTTTTTTTTCAGATTCATTACTTTGGTTAAGATGAAGTGATACTTTAGTATGTCCTTCTTCATCAGTTATTCTCAATAATTGATCTTTTACTTGAGAAAATCCATTATCTAATGTTCGTATTCTTCTATCATAATTAGATACTCTTCTAGCACCTAAATTTTCTAAAACATTATCAATTCTTAATATATCATCTCTTTTTAAATCTAATACTTTTATTTCATTTTCAAATTCACCAAATTTAGAATTATTATCCATAATTATTCCTCCAATGTATATATTATATAACAATAACTAAAAAAAGTAAATATTACGTAATTATCATATATAAAGTTATATTTATCTAAAATTATAACTAGTTTTTATAATTGTTATAAAAAAACAAAAAACACTTGAAATTTATAGTAAGATATGGTAATATTATATAGTATTTAACTTAGCTTTAGGCAAACACACCACTATAGCTCAGTTAAATAGTAAAAATTTAGGAGGTGTAATTATGACAAAAGAAAGAAAAGAAGAAATCATTAAAACATATAGAAGAGATGATAAAGACACTGGTTCTCCAGAAGTACAAATAGCTCTTTTAACAGAAAGAATTAATGATCTAACAGAACATTTAAAAGTTCATCAAAAGGATAATCATTCAAGAAGAGGACTTTTAAAAATGGTAGGTAGCAGAAGAAATTTACTTAACTACTTAGCTAAAAAAGATGTTCAAAGATACAGAGATATTGTCGCAAAATTAGGTTTAAGAAAATAATCATATCAGCAGACGTTTATGCATTATATACGTCTGCTATTTGAATTAATATGAATATTAATTCAAATAATGTTAAATAATTATAATAGGTAATTGATTTAGATAGTAGCTTGTATGATGTACTAATATAAGTTAGTATAACATAGAGGTTACAGCTAAATTAATTATCCTAAATATTAAGGAGGAATTTATGTTTAAAATTTATGAAACAGAGTTAGCTGGAAAAAAACTAACAATTGAAACAGGAAAGTTTGCTAAACAAGCAAATGGAAGTGTTACTGTAAGATATGGTGATACAGTAGTTATGACAAATGTTACTGCATCAAAAGAACCAAAGGATGGGGTAGACTTTTTCCCATTATCAGTAGATTATGAAGAAAAATTATATGCAGTAGGTAAAATACCAGGAAGTTTTAATAGAAGAGAGGGAAAACCAGCAGATAAATCTGTACTTATTTCAAGAGCAATAGATAGACCAATAAGACCACTTTTTCCACATGACTTTAGAAATGATGTATGTGTAGTAAATACAGTATTATCAGTTGACCAAGATTACAGTCCAGAAGTATGCGCAAATATTGGTACATCAGCAGCACTTTCAATATCAGATATACCATGGGGGGGACCAACAGCTGCAGTTAATGTAGGATATGTAAACAATAAAATAATAATTAATCCAAATGAAGAAGAAAGAAAAAACAGTAGACTTAAATTAACAGTAGCAGGTACAGAAGAAAAAATAACAATGATAGAAGCAGGTGCAGATGAAATACCTAATGACACTATGCTAGAAGCAATAAAAGAAGCACATGTTGAAATAAAGAAAATGTGTAAATTTATATCAGAAATAAAAGAAGAAATAGGTAAACCTAAATTTGAATACAAATCTTTTTCAGTTGATCCAGACTTTTATAAAGCAGTATGTGAAAAATTTGAAAAAGTAATGTATGAAGGTGTTCAAGAAACTGACAAAGAAATTAGAAATGATAATGTAGATAAAATAGCAGAAGAAATAAAAGAACTAGCAATAGAAATGTATGGAGAAGATGCAGAAGAAGAGCATAGCTTTGATATATCTACAGCAGTACATGACTTAGAAAAACAATGCGTTAGAAAAATGATATTAGAAGAACATAAAAGACCAGATGGTAGAAAAATAGATGAAGTAAGACCTCTTAGTGGAGAAGTAGCACTTATTCCAAGAGTTCATGGTAGTGCATTATTTTCAAGAGGACAAACTCAAGTATTATCTATTGTTACATTAGGTACTAAGTCAGATGAGCAATTACTAGATGGTTTAGATAATGAAGAATATAAGAGATATATGCATCAATATAACTTTCCATCATATAGTGTAGGAGAAGCAAGACCTTCAAGAGGACCAGGAAGAAGAGAAATAGGACATGGTGCATTAGCAGAAAAAGCATTAGTACCAGTAATTCCTTCAGAAGAAGAATTTCCATATACAATAAGAGTAGTATCAGAAGTATTAGAATCTAATGGATCAACATCACAAGCAAGTATTTGTGCAAGTACTTTAGCATTAATGGATGCAGGTGTTCCAATAAAGAAGCCAGTAGCAGGAATTTCGTCTGGATTAATTACAAATCCAGAAAATCCTGATGATTATATAGTACTTACAGATATACAAGATATTGAGGATTTCTTTGGAGATATGGACTTTAAAGTTGGAGGAACAAAAGACGGTATTACAGCAATACAAGTAGATATAAAAGTAGATGGATTATCTTACGATATAATTGAACAAGCATTTGAAAGAACTAAAATTGCTAGAGATTATATAATAGATGATATTATATTAAAAGCAATTAGTGAGCCAAGAAAAGAATTATCTAAATATGCACCAAAAATAATAAATATACAAATACCAGTAGATAAAATAAAAGATGTTATAGGTACTGGTGGAAAAACTATAAACAAAATTATAGAAGAAACAGGTGTAAAAATAGATATAGAAGAAGATGGAAGAGTATTTATATATTCAGAAGATATGGAAAAAGCAAATAGAGCATTGACTATTATAGAAAATATAACAAGAGAAATTGAAGTAGGCGAGGTATATGAAGGTACAGTAACAAGAATAGCAGCATTTGGAGCATTTGTAGACTTAGGCGGAGGAAAAGAAGGATTACTTCATATTTCTAAAATATCTAGCAAACGCATAAATAAAGTAGAAGATGTATTATCAGTAGGAGATGTTATAAAAGTAAAAGTTACAGAATTAGATAATCAAGGTAAAATTTCTTTAAATATGAAAGATCTAGAATCACATAATGAAGAAGTATAGATAAATTAAAAGTATGTATTTTATAGAAATATAAGATACATACTTTTGTTTCGATAAATTACTATAAAGCAAAAAAGAAAAATACAAATTTAAAAAATTGTAATTGACAAAAAGAATAAACTATAATACAATAATTACAGAATTTGGAAAAAATTCTAAAATGAAAGGAGAGTTTTTATGAAAAAGCTATTTTTAAAAAGAAATCTTATGTTATTTTTTTTCTAGTATTGCATGTTTAATTATGGTATTCACTTCAAAATCTAATGCATCTGAGTTGAAAATCGAAGGAACTTTTGATAGAGATGAAAAGATTATGGAATATGATGCAAGAACAGGAGAAACAAAAGAAGTTGATATTGAGGCATTAGAAAAAGAATTAGAAATTAAGGGAGAAAAAGTGAGAGGGAAAGATGCTATACTTAAGCCAAAAAATATATACAAAGGTCCTTCCTTAAGAGTTGGAAGAAAAGATTCAGCAGAAAGGATTACAAATGTTAAAATTGCTCCATACAATAGAGTATGCAGAATAGTGTCTACAAATAGTAATAATAAGGAGAAGGTGGGGTCAGCAGCAATTGTAGGAAAAAGGTTAGCAATAACTGCTGCACATTGTGTTTGGGATTCTTCTACAAAACAAGTTATGAAAAATTGGAAATTATATCCAGGATATGCATATAGTAATGGACAAGCAACTTCACAGGCTACACCTTGCGGATGGGATAAAGTATTTTATAGCAATGGATGGATGACTAATACTAATCCAAAAAACTTTACAGAAGATTGGGCTATATGCATTTTGCAAGCGGATGTAGGTAATCAAGTAGGACATTTCGGAGCACAATCTTATGGAACAAGTTCTGAAATGATAAATTTGCCTGTTACAACTTTTGGATATCCAGGAGATGTTGAATATGGATTTCAAGATGGAGGAAAAGATCAATATAAAACAGGAGATAAGATAACAAAAGCAGAATCAGGTGCCTTTCTATATAATGGATTTTGTGTTGGAGGATTTAGTGGTGGACCAATTGTTCGTGATTCAGATAATTATATTGTAGGAATTCATGCTGCTGGAGAAGATGCAAAAATAGGATTAGGAGTTAGAATTACTCAAAATATGATAAATATAATGATAAATAACCAATAAGTTTATTATAATAAAATGTGAAATAATAATTAAAATAAAGAGGAATTTTATGAAAAAACTATTTAAAAAAATAAGTCTAGTACTAATTTGTTCCATTATTCTACTTTTAATAATAATTTTTTTAAAAAAGTTTAACAAATATGAATTAAACTTAAAAAAAGATGTAAAGAATAATGAAAAAATTATGGAGTATGATGTAAAAACAGGAACGACAAAAGAAGTTGATATGGAAAATTTAAAAAATGAGCTACGTACAAAAAAAGAATACTCAGAAAGAAATGAAAGAATGCTTAAAATGAAAAAATATACAAAATCTTCTTTAAGAGTTGAAAGAAATAATTCAGCAGAGAGAGTTAAAAATGTTAAAATTGCTCCATATAATAGAGTATGTAGAATAGAATCTATAAATAGTAAAAGTGAAATAAAAACAGGATCAGCCTCAATTGTAGGAAAAAAGCTAGCAATAACTGCTGCACATTGTGTTTGGGATTCTTCTACAAAGCAATTTATGAAAGACTGGAGAATATATCCAGGATATGAATATAGTAATGAGCCAGTAACTTCACAATCTATACCTTTGGGTTTAGATAAAGTATTTTATAGTAATGAATGGATGAATAATACTAATCCAAATGATTTTACACAAGATTGGGCTATATGTGTTTTGGAATCATCTGTAGATGGTCTAATAGAAAATTTTGATGTACAAACATATCAAACAAATAGTGATATGAAAGATATATCTGTTACAGTCTTAGGATATCCAAGAGATATTAAATATGGATTTCAAGATGGAGGAAAAGATCAATATGAAACAGGTGATAAGATAACAAAAGTGGGATCAGCTGCTTTCTTATATAATGGATTTTGTGTTGAAGGATTTGATGGTGGTCCAATTATTTGTGATTCAAATAATTATATTGTTGGAATTCATGTTGCAGAGGAAGATACAAAAATAGGACTAGGCGTTAGAATTACTGAAAATATGATAAATATAATATTAAATAATCAATAAAATGTTGACAAAAAATGGAAAAAATAATAAAATAATAAAGTACAAAATACATATATAGGGAATTTTATTATAATTATTAATGGAGGTAATTAAATGAAAAGAGAATTATTTAGACGGATTGTAAGTTTAGTACT
Organism: uncultured Clostridium sp.; assembly: GCA_947061115.1. Classification (GTDB taxonomy): domain Bacteria; phylum Bacillota; class Clostridia; order TANB77; family CAG-508; genus CAG-793. The sequence goes on along the minus strand of CAMSMU010000005.1, from coordinate 29,726 downwards.
TGCTATAACTGTAATGATTTCTTCTACAAATACTGTTTTAGCAGTAGATAAAGTATCAGAATATGAATATAAAAGTGTTAATCAGAAATCAGAAGCGAACCCTATGGTAAGAAATTGGGTTTCGCCTAATACTTCTATTGATTTGTATCCTACTCTTGAGAGTTATGTGGGATTATCCCAAAAGTTTTATGTTACTACAAGATCAGACAGCACTTCTGGAGCTCTCTTTCTCTATTTATATAGTCCAAGTGGCAAGTTAGTGTCTAAAGATTGGATTATAGGAGACAATGAATCCACATATTGGACTGTTACTCTTCCATCTTCAGGCACTTGGAAATTGCATGTTGTCGCACAAGGAACTAATGCAGATGTATTGGTAGGAGCAAGATGGCAACCAAAATAATACTTAATGGTTAAGTGATGCTAATAAATAATTTAAATTCCCTATAGGTAGGAGCATATAATAAAAATTTGCTCCTATTTTTATATTTATTAATTTCTATAGTATAATATTCATAATAGATAATATAAAAATTCTGTATTAAATAGCAAAGAATAATAATAAATAAAAAAGCATAATATATAACATAAATTTATATAACTATTAATCATAATTTAATAGGATAAATTTAAACATTATACAACAAAATGTTGTAAAACAAAATATTTTGTTGTATAATATAAAAGATAGTATATATATGCTTTTTTTAGTATATTATAAAAAGTATTTTAGGAGGAATAAATGCAGTATTTGTATTTTATACAACAAGCACTAATATGGGTAATTACAATTTATTGGATATATCAATTAGTAATAAGTGTATGTTCACTTATTACTTTAAAAGAAAAGCCATTAAAAGAAAACAAAGATCATAAATTTTTAGCTATAATTCCTGCTCATAATGAAGAAACAGTAGTAGGAAATTTAATTGAGAGTTTGAAAGAACAAGATTATCCAAAAGATTTATATGATATATGTGTTATAGCAGATAACTGCACAGATAAAACAAAACAAGTAGCAGAAAAATTAGGAGCAAAAGTTTTTGAAAGACATGAAGAAAATAAGGCTAAACAAACAAAAGGAGATGCTTTAAGTTTATTTTTAAATACATTACTTTCAGATGAAAAAATGGATTATGATGCATTTTTTGTATTTGATGCAGACAATATAGTAGATAAAAATTTTATAAAAAGTATGAACAAGCACTTATGCCAAGGAGAAGAAGTGGTACAAGGATATAGAGATATAAAAAATCCTACAGATAGTTGGGTATCTTCTGGATATGCAATATTCTATTGGACAATGAACAGATTTTATCATTTAGCAAGATATAATGCTGGTCTTTCACCATTAATAAATGGAACAGGATTTATGGTAAAATTTGATGCAATAAGACCAACAGGATGGGATACAAATACTTTAACGGAAGATATAGAATTTTCTTTAAAAAGAATAATACAAGGAAAAAAATTAGGTTGGGCAACTGATGCTATAGTATTTGATGAGCAACCAGTAAAATTCAAGCCATCATGGTCACAAAGATCGAGATGGACAATAGGACATATTCAATGTTTACAAGAATATACAAAACCTTTAACAAAGGCAACAGCTGAACACAAAACATTAATGAATTTTGACGGGCTTTTATATATGTTGGGAAGTATACCAATGTTTATAATAACAATATTATTATTAGTATTAAATGCAATTAGTTATTTATTTAATGGTATGAGTACAATAGATTTTGTATACAACATATTAAGATATGTAATACCAACATTTATACTTCCAATAATAACAGCAGTAATCATTATGGCTATAGATAAAAAGCCAATCAAAAAAATGATAAAAGGATTGCTTATGTACCCAATATTTTTAGGGTCATGGCTATTAATTAATTTCAAATGTCTATTTAAAAGAGATACTACATGGGAAAAAATTGAACATGTTAGAGATGTTAAGATAAATGATGTAGATAAAGACAAAATTAAACAAATGTAATTTGTAATATACCAGAAAGGATTGCTTACAAAATGAAAAAAGAAGCAAATAAAGGTATGCAAATGATAAAAGTTATGAAGAAAGATTGGACAAAATATATACATATATTAATAATAATCATGGGAGCAATGTTTATTGCTTTTTCATGTTTTCATACAAATTTATGGTTTGACGAAAGCTATTCAGTTGCAATAGTAAATCACACTTTTTCAGAGATATGGACAATAGGAAGTCATGATGTACATCCTGTTCTATATTATGAGATGCTTAAAATAGTAGGAATTTTAACTAATAATAGCATCCTTGCATATAGACTGTTTTCTTGTCTGCCATTAATAATATTATCTATTTTAGGAATAACACATATAAGAAAAGATTTTGGAAAAAAGACAGGAATAATATTTTCATTTTTAGTATTATTTATGCCTGTAACATTAATGTATAGTGGAGAAATAAGAATGTATACATGGTCTATGCTTTTTGTAAGTATTACAAGTATATATGCTTATAGGATATATAAAAGTGGAATTTCAAATAAAAATTGGATAATATTTTCTATATTTAGTTTGCTATCAGCATACACACATTACTATGCATTAATAGCAGTAGCAATAATAAACATAGCATTATTTATGTATTTTTTAATAAATAATATTAAACAAAGAAATTATGAAGTGAAATATAAAAAATATAGCAAAAATTTGAGAAATAGTATAATATCAGCTATTATACAAATTATTTTATACATACCATGGATTAGTATATTTTTGGCACAATATGGCCAAGTTTCTAAGGGCTTTTGGATAGGGACACCAGACTTTTTAGAAATATTCAACTTTCAATTTACTGGAATTTTAGAAAAAAATACATATTTGCCACAAATGTTGTCATACATATTTTCTGCAATTATGACAATATATATGATTATACTATTTATAAAGAATTTTAAAGAAATAAAAGTAGCTAAATTAGCATTAGTGATATATGCATTAGTAATTGTAGTAGTTGGTGTAATATCAATAGCCACACCAATATTATACGCTAGATATTTCTTAAACATAACAGGAATTTTCTTATTTGTTTTTGCATTTCTTATGTCAAAAGATGATAACAAAGTAACATTAGGTATTATTTGTACCTTAATAGTAATAACATCAAGTATAGTAAATATTAATTTAATAAAAAATAATTATGATAAAACTAATAATTTGCCTATAGAATTTGTGCAATCAGAAATAAAGAAAGAAGACATAATATTAACAGATAATAAAAATGGATTTGGCTCAGGGTTAGTAATGTCATCATATTTTCAAAATAATGAATTATACTTTTGGGATAGAGAAAATTGGAATACCGAAGAAGCTTATAAAGCCTTTGGAAATACAATATATAATTTAGGTGAATTAGAAAACTATAGAGGCAGAATATGGATCATATCTGAAAATACAGATAATTTATTAGTAGATGTAAAAGATTATTTTAATAACAATATAAATATAATTAAAAGTCAAAAATATGAGATAAAATACCACGGTTATAAATTTGCAATTAGCTTAATTGAAAGGAATTAATCATATGAGAAAAAAAATGAAAGTATATGCTTTTGTTGGGCCATCTGGAACAGGTAAAAGCTATAGAGCTCAAATGGTTGCAGGAGAACATAATATAGAATATATAATAGATGATGGAATACTTGTAAGAGGTAATGATATTATAGCTGGAAGTTCAGCTAAGAAAGCGCCAACTAAAATAGAAACAGTAAAAAAGGCATTATTTAAAAATGAATCTCAAAAAAAGGAAATGAAAAAAGCATTTAATAAATATAAGCCAGAATCAGTATTAATATTAGGCACATCAGACAAAATGGTAGAAGAAATAGCAAATAATTTAGAACTTCCCAAAATAGAAAAAATAGTGTATATAACAGAAGTAGCAACTGAAGAAGAAATCAGTAATGCAAAGAGAATTAGAACTACAGAAGGAAAACATGTAATACCAGTACCAACATTCGAAATAAAAAAAGATTTCTCTGGATACCTTTTAGATCCTCTACAGATATTTAAATCAAAAGGCTCAGGAGAAAAACCATATATGACTGAAAAATCAATAATAAGACCTACATTTAGTTATATTGGAAATTATACAATATCTGATACTGTATTTAGACAAATAATAGAGTATTTAGCAACAAAAACTGACTCTATTACAGAAGTAATGAAAGTGAGAGTTAATAAAACAGAAAATGGACCATCATTTTATATAGAAGTAGAAGTAAAGTATGGTGGAAACTTAGTCTCAGAATTAAAAGAATTCAAAGAAAAATGCATTAAAGATATTGAAAGACAAACTACAATGAATATTGTAAATATGAGAATTATAGCAAAAAAATTAACATTACCAAATATATTAGGAGGAAATAAATAATATGTCTTTTGTTGTAGCAGTTGATGGACCAGCAGGAACTGGAAAAGGAACAATAACAAAATTAGTAGCAGAAAAATTAGGACTTACTGTAATAGATACAGGAGCAATGTATAGATGTGTAACACTAAACGCACTACAAGAAAATATTTCATCAAAAGATCCTAAAAAATTAAATGAAATGATAGATAAGATTTCAATTGAAATAAAAAAAGGTGATGAGGGACAGATCGTATTATTAAATGGAAAAAATGTTACAAAAGAAATTAGAACTCCAGAAATTGACAAAAATGTTTCAGAATTTTCTGCAATTCAATGTGTGAGAGATAAAATGACTCAATTACAAAGAAGAATGGGAGAAAATGTAGATATAATTATGGAAGGAAGAGACATAGGAACTACAGTCTTCCCAAATGCAGAAGTTAAAATATATTTAGATGCATCAGATGAAGAAATTGCTAAAAGAAGATATAAACAAAATATAGAAAGAGGCATTGATGTATCATATGATAAAACATTAGAAGACATAAAAAAAAGAAATGAATACGATTCAAATAGAGAAATATCTCCACTAAAACAAGCAGAGGATGCAGTATATCTAGATACAACAAAACTATCAATAAAACAAGTAGAAAAGAAAGTAATAAAAATAATTGACAAAAAGAAAAAAATATTAGCTAGAATTGAAAAGGGATATGAGCCAGCAAAAGACACTAAAGGAAAAATAATACAAAGAAAAATAGTAAAAGCAATATTAGGAGGATTATATAGATTAGCATATAGACCCAAATTTGTAGGATTAGAAAATTTACCAAAAGATGAAGGATATATAATATGCTCTAATCATGTAAATTATTTAGATGCAGCAGGATATGTACTTTGCAGTAAATTTAAAATTAGATTTGTTGGAAAAGCAGATTTACTAAGATTTAGAATCCTTTCATGGCTTGCATATCTTTTTGACATAATACCAGTTAAAAGAGATTCAGGAGATATAAGTTCTATAAAAATATGCCTAAAAGCTTTAAAAAATAAAGAAGTATTAGGAATATTTCCAGAAGGAACAAGAAAAGGCTTAGATAAAAATGTAAAAATGAAAAATGGTGCAGTGTATTTGGCAGAAAAGGCAAAAGTTAAAATAATTCCAGCAGGTGTACAAGGTTCATTTAAACCATTTACAAAATTAACATTTAATTATGGTAAACCAATAGATATACAAAAAATTAAAGAAAATAATGAAAATTGGCAAAATGAAGCAACAAAAGTAGTTATGGATAATATAATTATGTTGACAAAGGAAAAAGTTTAATATATAATATAAAAGTTAAAAATAAAAAAGGATAGGTAAAATTAATGAATGACGAAAATCTTTCTTTTGAAGAGTTGTTAAATAACTCAATGAAAGGACAAAAATTAGGAAAAATAGTAGAAGGTAAAATAATTACTATAACAAAAAATGAGGAAATAATATTAGATATAAGATATAAAGCAGATGGTATAATACCTAAAAGTGAATATTCATTTGATGAAAATTCAGTTCCATCAAATGAATTAAAAGTAGGAGACACAATAACAGCAGATGTAGTAAAACTAAATGATGGTCAAGGAAATGTACTGTTATCATGCAAAAAAAGAAAAAATGCACAAATAAGAAAAGAATTTGAAGAAAAAGTAAATAATAATGAAATTTTTGAAGAAAAAGTTTCAGAAAAAAATGAAAAAGGATTAGTAGTTAATTATAAAGGAATCAGAATATTTATTCCAATATCATTATCAGCAAATCAAACAGATACAGTTAGATTTAAAGTTATAGAATATGAACCTAAAGAGCATAGAATAATTGGTTCAGCAAAAGTAGTTATAGATGAAGAAAGAAAACAAAAAGAAGAAGAATTTTGGAATAATGTAGATGTAAATAAAGAATATAAAGGCAAAGTTGCAAGCATTTGCTCATATGGAGCTTTTATAGATTTAGGTGGAGTTCAGGGATTACTACATATATCTGAAATGTCATGGGAAAGAAATGCTAATCCAAATGAAATTTTAAAACAAGATCAAGAAATAATAGTTAAAATAAAGACTTTAGATAAAGAAAATAAAAGAATGCAACTTACATATGAAGGTAAAGGAGTAAATCCATGGGAAAATATCTTATATAAAGTCGGAGATATAGTAAAAGTAAAAATCAAGAAATTTATGCCATTTGGTGCATTTGCTGAAATAGATAAGGGAGTAGAAGGATTAATACATATTTCTCAAATATCAGAAGATAGAATATCTAAGCCAGAAGAAAAATTAGAAATTGGTGAAGAAGTAAATGCAAAGATAATAGATATGAATTTAGAAAATAAAAAGATAGAATTATCAATTAGAGAATTAGAAGGTACTTCTAGTGAATATAGTAGTAAAGAGGAAACAATATAAAATTAAGTATATTAAAACGTTTGCCCTTGCTGTCGCAATTCTTCCAATGTACAAAAAATCTACGATTTTTTGCACAATTTTATGATGATCGCTCCAAATCGCACTTCACGTAACCGCTACATTTGCTCGCTTACGCGGGCTGCACTTTTTTAATATACTTAATTAAAAAAACTAACAAAGGGGAAAATAAAATGAATAACGAAAAAATTAGAAATATAGCAATAATTGCACACGTTGATCATGGAAAAACAACATTAGTAGATGCACTTTTAAAACAAAGCCATGTTTTTAGAGATAATGAACAAGTACAAGAAAGAGTTATGGACTCAAATGATTTAGAAAAAGAAAGAGGAATTACAATTCTTTCAAAAAATACATCAGTAATATATAATGATGTAAAAATTAATATAGTAGATACACCTGGACATGCTGATTTTGAAGGAGAAGTAGAAAGAGTTTTAAAAACTGTAGATGGTGTGCTTTTAGTAGTTGACGCTTTTGATGGTCCAATGCCACAAACAAGAGAAGTTCTTAAAAAATCATTAGCACTAAATTTGCAACCAATAATAGTAATAAATAAAATAGATAGACCAGGAGCAAATCCAATAAAAGCAGTAGATAAAGTATTGGAATTATTTATGGATTTAGATGCAACAGACGAACAATTAGATTCTCCTGTTATATATGCATCAGCTAAAAATGGTATAGCAAAAATGAATTTAGAAGATGAAAGTGATAATATAACTTGTATATTTGACATAATTATAAATCATATTAATCCTCCTAAATGTGATATCGATGGAACAATGCAATTATTAGTTTCAAATATAGACTATGATGATTATTTAGGAAGAATTGCAGTTGGTAGAGTAGAAAGAGGAACAATAAAAGCAGGTCAATCAGTTAGTATATGTAAAGAAGATAAAACTATGCAAGGAAAGCTTGCAAAATTATTTACATATGAAGGGCTAAAAAGAGTTGAAGCAGAAGAAATTAAAGCAGGAGATATAGTTGCAGTATCAGGTATTGCAGATATTAATATAGGCGATACAATATGCGATTTAGATCATCCAGAAAAAATACCATTTGTAAATATAGATGAACCAACAGTTTCAATGACATTTAGTGTAAATGATGGACCACTTGCAGGAAAAGAAGGAAAATTTGTAACATCAAGACATATAAGAGATAGATTATTTAAAGAACTTGAAAGAAATGTATCTCTAAGAGTAAAAGAAACAGACAAGGCAGAAAGCTTTGAGGTTTGCGGAAGAGGAGAATTACATTTATCTATATTAATAGAAAATATGAGAAGAGAAGGATTTGAATTATTAGTATCAAGGCCAAAAGTTATATTTAAAGAAATAAATGGTGTTAAATGTGAACCAATAGAAACATTAAGTGTAAATGTTCCAGATGATTGTGTAGGTAATGTAATAGAAAAATTAGGTAAAAGAAAAGGCGAAATGGTTAATATGGAACCAGCAGAGCCAGGACATACAAAAATAGAGTTTGATATTCCAGCAAGAGGCCTTATAGGTTATAGAACAGAATTTTTAACAGATACAAGAGGCGAAGGAACTATGGCAAGTGTGTTTAAGGAATATGGAGAATATAAAGGAGAAATACAATCAAGATCAAGAGGAACTTTAGTTGCTTTTGAGGCAGGAACATCAATAACATATGGATTATATAATGCTCAGCTTAGAGGAGAACTATTAATAGGTGCAGGAGTAGAAGTATATGAAGGAATGATAGTTGGTATAAACTCAAGAAATGAAGATATATCAATAAATGTATGCAAAGAAAAACATTTAACAAATACAAGAGCATCAGGATCAGATGAAGCATTAAGATTAGTGCCACCATTAAAAATGTCATTAGAGCAATCTATAGAATTTATAGCTGATGATGAATTAGTAGAAGTTACACCTGAAAATATTAGATTAAGGAAAAAAATATTAGACTCAAAAATGAGAGAAAGACAAGCAAGAAGAGGAGATCAATAGAAAATAATAAATAAGCTACACATAAATGTGTGGCTTATTACTTTATATAATTTTTTTATATATTATTATCTGAAAAATTTAATAAATAAGAGATTAATATAAATTAATAATATAAAATAATTGAAATTATTGTAAACTTGTGATACAATACTGCAAAGACTGATTGTCTAAGTTGAATAAAAGGAGGTATTTTAATTATTGTTTAAAACATAAAAGTAAAGGAGAATTATCATGAATAAAGAGCAAGAAGAACTCATTATTAATAATCAAGGATTAGTTCATCATATTGTAAATCAATTTAATCCACAAAATCAAATGGAACATGATGATTATGCAAGCGAAGGAATGTATGGACTAATTAAAGCTGCTCGTACTTATGATAAATCCAAAAAAGCAAAATTTTCAACATATGCATCAATGTGCATAAAAAATGAAATACTAATGTATCTGCGGAAGAACAAAAAGAATAAGTTTACTTGTTCTTTGGATATGGCTCTAAGTGAAAATGAGAATGGAAATACTCTAACCGTAGGAGCTATAATTGGAGATACCAGTTCTTTTGATGAATATGATAATAATGAATTTTTTATTAATGCTACAAACATAGTGTTAAATTATTTAAAAAATAAAGAAAGGACTGTCATTCTATATCGCATGGGTGATTTTACTCAGAGGACTATAGCAAAAATGTTAGGAATTAGCCAATCTTATATTAGCAGAATTGAGAAAAAGGCCAGAAGAAAAATGAAAGAATGTTATGATGAAAATTTACAAGTAGATAATAAATTTTCTATTAATATGACTGAAGATTATTATATCTTATCTTTTTCTCATAAAAAAATTAGAGATATTAGCAAACTTGTGATTCTATAGCTTTTATTGCCATTGCTAACATTATAGAAGAAATTGAAAAATATACTGAAGTAAAAGAAAAAGTAGATAAGACTAAAGAAACTCTTACAGAACTTAAATCTGAAAAGAATAATGAAGAAACTGTTATTAAATCTACAAGTAAAGAGAAGGGAAAAAACACTGATACTAAAGTAAAAAACAAATCAAAGAATAAGAAAATAGCAATACCCAAAAAGGTAAGTAATGCTGAATATATAAGAAGGTATATGCTAACTAAAGATTCATTTGAAGTTAAAGATATATGCAGACATTTCTTAGGCACTTATAATTATTCAATAGTAAGGTGGGTTATAAAAGACGCAAATGAAAGAGGATTAATTAGAAGAATATCCTATGGAAAATATGTTGTAAATAAAAATTAAAATGCCTGAAAACCGCAGCTATTAGATGTATCTAAGTTGTGGTTTTTATAATTTATAAACTAATAATATTGAAATTATTGTAAACTTGTGATAATATACTGAAAAGGCTGATTGCTTAAGTTGAATTAAAGGAGGTATTTTAATTATTGTTTAAAACATAAAAGTAAAGGAGAATTATCATGAATAGTGATCAACAAAAACTTATAGAAGACAATCAAAGATTAGTCCATTATTTTGTACACAAATTTAATACAAAAACTCAAGAAGAATATGATGAATGTGCTGCTGCGGGATTAAATGGGTTAATCAAAGCTGCACTTACTTATGATAAGTCTAAAAATATAAAATTCGATTCATATGCAGGAACATGTATACAAAATGAAATTTGCTCGCATTTACGGAAAAAAGTAAAAGATAATAATATAAGATCATTTGAAGAGATAATATCTAAAGAAGATGATAATATAATATTAGAAGATACAATAGCATATACAGAAAATTTTGATGAAGCTGAAAACAGAGAAATATTTATTGAGGTCACAAAAATACTTTTAAATTATTTAAAATTTAAAGAGACACTTGTTATGCTGTATAGAATGGGTAATATTACACAAAAATGCACAGGGGAGATATTAGGATTCACAAGAGGTTATGAATCACAAGTTGAATATAGTGGTAAAACTAAAATAAAAGAAATCTACAACAAAAGAGCAAATAATAGAGAGAAGTTATATATTGATCTAATTGGTAATTACTATATTTTCTTATTTAGTTATGAAACAATTGTAGACATTAATAATTTCTTAAAATCACTTTTAAAGTATTTGAAAACTATTGAAAATTTGCCATATTTCAAAATAGCACGGAATAAAGAGTATATCAAAATCTACTTACTAAGAGAACCAGAATCTTTTGTCACTATTGCCCAAATCATACAAGAATTTTCTAATTTTATTATAGTAGGTGAAAAATCAAGTTTATATAAGAAAACAAAAAAAGATAAGAAAATAACAGATAGAAATGTTGCAGATACAATAAGAAAATACATGCTTAGTAAAGACTCATTTACAACTCGAGAAATACGAGAATATTTCTCAGATAAATATGAATATGAAACTATATTAAATACTATATATAGGGCAAAAGTAAAAGGATTAATAACAAAAATTGATACTGGAAAATATGTAGTAAATAAGAATTAAGATGCCTGAAAACCACAGATATTAGATGTATCTAAGCTGTGGTTTTCATAATTTATAAATTAATAATATTGAAATTATGGTGAATTTGTGATAATATACTACAAAGACTGATTGTCTAAGTTAAATTAAAGGAGGTATTTTAATTATTATTTAAAACATAAAAATATAAGGAGAGATATCATGAATAGTGAGCAACAAAAACTTATAGAAGACAATAAAAAATTAGTCCATTATTTTGCAAAACACTTTAATGCAAAAACTAAAGAACAATACGATGAATGTGCTGATATAGGATTAAATGGGTTAATCAAAGCTGCACTTACTTATGATAAGTCTAAAAATATAAAATTCAATACATATGCAGGAACATGTATAAGAAATGAAATTGGCATGCTTTTACGTAAAAAAACAAAAGAAGGAAACACTATATCGTTAGATGACATAATATCTAAAGAAGATGATAATATAATATTAGAAGATGTAATAGCATATACAGAAAATTTTGATGAAGTTGAAAATAGAGAATTGTTTATCAAAGCTACAAAAATGATCTTAAATTATTTGAGTTACACAGAGGTGATTGTTATGTTATATAGAGCAGTCAATATTACACGAGATATTATTATGGAAGTACTAGGAATAAAAACAAAGACTACAATATCCAAAATTGAAAATCGTGCTAAATCTAAATTAAAGGCAATGTACAGTGAAGATTTAAAGGATAATGAGAGCATATATATTGATGTAATTAGTAATTATTATGTTTTCTTATTTAGTTATAAAACAATTGCAGATATTAATAGCTTTTTAAAATCACTTTTTAAGTATTTAAAAACTATTGATGATTTGCCATATTTTAGAATAGCACGGCATAAAGAGTATATCAAAATATACTTAATAAGAGAACCAGAATCATTTGTTACTATTGCCAAAATTATACAAGAGTTTTCTAACTTTATTATAGTAGGTACAAAGTCAGATCTATGTAAAAAAACAAATAATGTAGAAGAAGAAAAGAAACTAACACCTCGAGATATTATAAGAGAATACATATTTAGCAAAGATTCATTTACCATTAAAGAAATACAAAAACACTTTTTAAGTAAAATTGATTTGAAAACTGTTTCAAGTACTGTATATGTTGCAATGACTAAGGGGTTAATAACAAAATCCGATGATGGAAAATATATTGTAAATAAGAATTAAAATGCCTGAAAACTACAGCTATTAGATGTATTAAGCTGTGGTTTTTGCATGTTTATAGAATAACTTTATTAAAATTTTGAATAATGTAAAAAATTAGTTGAAAAATATTTATTTAATGTGTTATATTATATGAGAGGCAAAAAATGATTAATATAAATGGATTAGAAAAAATAAAAGAAAAAGCTTTAAAAGAACATATACCAATAATTATGGATGATACTTTAGAAGTAATAGAAGGTGTAATGCTAAATAAAAAAGTAAATTCAATATTAGAAATAGGGACAGCTACTGGATACTCAGCTATATGTTTTTCAAACTTTATAGATGAAAATGGAAAAATTGATACTATTGAAAGAGATGAAGAAAGAATTATTCAAGCTAAAGAAAATATTAAGATAGTAAATAAAAAGATAAATATATTAGAAGGCGATGCAATAGAAATACTTCCAACTTTAAACGAAAAATATGATATGATATTTATAGATGCAGCAAAAGGAAAATATCCATTTTTTCTAAAAGAAGCACTTAGATTATTAAAAGATGATGGAATAATATTTGCAGATAATATATTATATAAAGGATATGTTATGAGTGATTATAACAAACATAAACAAAGAACAGCAGTTACTCATTTAAGAGAATATATAAAACTTGTAACAGAAGATAAAACATTAACTACAGAAATTCTAGAAGTAGGAGATGGAATTGCAATAACTAAAAAATTAATAAAATAATTAAATGATATTTGAAAGGAAAAATTATGAAGAAGATATATGTACCAATTATTATTTTTTTAATAACACTAATTTTAAATAGTGTAACATTTGCAACTAATACAGTAAATAATGAAGAAAAAGAAAGAAAAGCAAATAAATATTTAAGTTCCTTAAAAATTGCTGGATATGAAATTTCTCCAGAGTTTAATAAAAATACAGTAGATTATTATGTTATAATCAAAAAGGAAACTGCATCATTAGAGATTCAAGCAAATCCTGAAATAGATGGATCTGTTGTTAAAATAACAGGAGATAAAAACCTAACCAAGAACGAAAATACTATTAATATACGTGTAACAGCAATTGATGGTACATCTAAAGTATATACAATAACTGCTATAAAAGAAGTAGATGTTAACCTACAATTAACTTCCTTATCATCTAATGATATTGAAATAGCATCACAATTTAATAAGGATAAATATTATTATAAAGCATCATTAGAAGATACAGAATTAAGAAGCATAAATATAAATGCAACAGCTAACAATGAAAATGCAAACATAGAAGTAATAGGAGCAGATAATTTAGTAGATGGAAATAATTTAATAAGTATAGTATTAACAAACGGAAATGAAAGAACAGTATACCAAATAGACTTAGAAGTAGACTTTTTAGGAGAGAAAGAAAAAGAAATTGATAATGTTATTACAAGATTAAGAAAGATAATAAATTATGCAATAATTGGAATAATATCATTAGTAATTTTAATTATAGTTATAATAATAATGAGTATAATTTTAAAAAGTAGAAAAAAGAAAAAAACAAAAGCAAATAAGAGAGGAGAAAAATAATGATAAAAAAAGTAGCAATACTAGCGAATGGTGGAGATGTACCAGGACTAAATCCTGTTATAAGAGCAATAAAAAAAGTTGCAGAGCAAAATGGAATTGAATGCTATGGATACATAGACGGATATAGGGGATTAGTAGAAAATAATTATGTACGTTTAGATAATAGTGATGTATCATCAGGAATATTACAAAAAGGTGGATCAATAATAGGCTCATCAACAAATACAATAATATTTAATTATAAAGTGGTAAATCCAGATGGAACTGTAGAATATAAAGATCTATCAGATATGTGTATTGAAAATATAAAAAATGCTGGATTTGATTGCATATTTACATTAGGAGGAGATAGTACACAGAAATCAGCAAGGGATTTATTTGTAAAAGGGGTAAATGTTATAGGAGTGCCTAAAACAATAGATAATGATGTAGCATGTACAGATATAACTTTTGGATACAATACAGCAGTATCAGTGGCATCAGATGCTTTGGATAGACTTCATACTACAGCTGAAACACATCATAGAATTATGTGTTTAGAAGTAATGGGAAGATTTGCAGGCTGGATAGCATTAGAATCAGCAATTGCAGGTGGTGCAGATGTAGCTTTAATTCCAGAAATACCATATGATATTAATAAAGCAGCTGATGCAATAAAAAGAAGAATTGCAGATGGAAAAAATTTTAGCATAGTAGTAGTATCAGAAGGTGCTATTCCAAAAGAAGGAGAAGCTTCTACTTATAAAGCAGATATAGACAATGGAACAGGAATAGCTATGAAATTTTCAGGTGCAGGAGAAAAAGTTGCAAAACAGCTACAAGAACTTACAGGATTAGAAGCTAGATGCACTACATTAGGATATATGCAAAGAGGAGGAACTCCATCAGCATACGATAGAGTTTTATCAACAAAATATGGTGCAAAAGCTATGGAATATGCAATGGAAGGTAAATTTGGAATACTAACAGTAATCAAAAATGGAAAATTAAATTGTGTATCATTAGAAGATGTTGTAGGTAATAATAAAAAATTAGGTGCAGTAGAAGGTGGAACAGAAGATAGTAATGTAAAACTTGTAACATTAGATGACGAACTTCTTAAAACAGCTAAAAATATAGGAATTTGTTTTGGAGATTAAAAATATTATATAGTGTTTGTAATTGAATATATATTGATTTTAGAACGAAGTAGGCATTTGACTTTTTATTTATAAAAAGTCAAATAGCGAAGCGTCCGAAAAAGAAACGATTAGAGTTAATACAAAAATTTAGTGGAGCGTAAATTTTTGTTTTTAACTCTTATTTGTTTCTTTAGTGACAAAATCAATATATATTCCATTATAAATAGTGAAATTTATAGTATTTACAATTAAATTGTTTTTGTGTATAATATAAGAAAAAATTAGAAGGGATTACTATGGAATTTAAAGAGATTATAGCAAGAAAAATAGCAGATATAACAAATTTAAATAAAGAAGATATAAAAGGATATATAGAAATACCAAAAGAAGATAGTAATGGAGATTTTGCATTTCCCTGTTTTAGGCTTGCAAAGGAACTAAAACAACCTCCAGTTTTGATCGCAAATAATATAAGAGAAAAAATAGAATTAGAAAATACTGATATTTCAAAGGTAGAAGCTGTAAATGGATACCTAAATTTTTATATTTCAAAATCACAGATAGTTAAAGAATCTTTAGAAAAGTTTGAATTAAAAGAAGAAGAATATGGCAAACAAAATATAGGAAATGGAAAAACTGTATTAATAGATTATTCGTCACCTAATATTGCTAAACCTTTTCACATAGGGCATTTAAAAACAACTATTATAGGACATTCTTTATATAATATATATAAATTTTTAGGCTATAATGTAATTGGAATAAATCATTTAGGAGATTATGGTACACAATTTGCAAAATTAATAGAAGGATATAAAAGATGGGGAGAAGAATATAATTTTTCAGAAAATCCAATAGACAAAATGTCAGAGATATATATTAGAATAAATAAATTGTGCGAAGAAGATGAAGAAGTATTAGAAGAATGCAGAGAAACATTTAAAAAATTAGAAGATGGAGATAGTTATTGTATACAAATTTGGAATAAATTTAAAGAACTTAGTATGCAAGAATTTAACAAAATTTATGATTTATTAGGAATAAAATTTGACTCTATAAATGGAGAATCGTTTTATTCAGATAAAATGAATGAAGTAATAGATTTATTAAAAAAATCGGGAAAACTAATAGAATCAGAGGGATCTAGAATAATAGATTTAGAAAAAGAAGGAATAAATACACCTTGTATTATACAAAAAGCAAATGGATCATCAATATATGCAACAAGAGATTTAGCTGCAATACTTTATAGATCAAGAACATATGATTTTGATAAATGTTTATATGTTGTAGGAGAAGAGCAAACTTTACACTTTAAACAAGTATTTGCGGTTTCAAAATATTTAGGAATTGATGAAAAATACAGTAATGGTTTAGAACATGTAAGTTATGGTATGATTAGACTTCCAGAAGGGAAAATGTCATCAAGAAAAGGAAATTTCATAAAAGTAAATGATTTATTAAATGAAGCAATAGAAAAAGTTAAAAATATAATGGAAGAAAGAGACATAGAAAATAAAGAATTGGTTGCAAAACAAGTAGGAATTGGAGCAGTTATATTTGAAGATTTGGCAGAATCAAGAATAAAAAATCAAGTTTTTGACTTATCAAAAGCTTTGAACTTTAATGGAGAAACAGGGCCATATGTTCAATATATGGCAGTTAGAACAAAAAGTGTATTAGAAAAAGCAAGATATATTCCAAAATTAGAAGATGTTCATTTTGATGTTCTTACAGATGATAAAAGTATAAATTTATTAAAAACTATTTCTAATTTTAACGATATAATATTAAATAGTATGGAAAAAAATGAACCATCAATAATTTCAAGATATATTATTGATGTAGCAAAAGCTTATTCTACATTTTATAATGAAAACAAAATAATATCAGATAATAAAAAAGAACAAGATGCACGTTTATATGCAACATATATGACTAAAGTAACATTAACAAATGGACTTAAATTATTAGGAATAGAAGTTCCAGATAAAATGTAATAATTGACTTGTAGTAAAAATAGAGTAATTTGTATTAAAAGAGTGCATCTCGCGCAGGTGTAGCGAAGCGAAACATTTAGAGATTCCCTACCAAAAGCACAAAATGCTTTAGCATTTTAGTGCATAAAGTAGGAGAATCGACAGCAAGAGAAAACGATTTAATACAAATTACTATTAAATAAATATAACAGAAAGGAAATTTATGACAAAGGTAATGTTTATTTCAAGTATGGGAGGGCATTTAGATGAATTAACCAAACTTGATATTGAAAAATATGATTATTCAATAGTAACTGAAAAAGTAGATTCAAATAGTAAATTAGAAGAAAAATATAAAAATGTTTATTACCTTTTGTATGGTACAAGAAAAACACCAATAAGATATTTCTTTATATTATTATTTAATTTTTTCAAAAGCTTATATTTGTTTTTTAAGTTAAAGCCAAAGGTAGTAGTTACAACAGGAACACATACAGCAGTAGCTATGTGTTATATAGCAAAAATTTTTAAGAGTAAAGTAATTTGGATAGAAACCTTTGCTAATAAAAGTAGCAAAACACTTGCAGGAAGGTTAGTATATCCGATAGCAAATACATTTGTAGTACAATGGGAAGAAATGAAAAAAATATACCCTAAAGCAGTATATTGGGGGTGGATATATTGATATTTGTAACTTTAGGTACGCAAGACAAAAAATTTAAAAGATTATTAGAAGCTGTAGAAAGCGTAGATATTAAAGAAAAAATTATAGCACAAGTAGGACAAACTAAATATACTTCAAACAAAATAGAAGTACATAACTTCATGAGCAATGAAGAATTTGATAAATATATGCAAGACGCAAGAATAATAATAACACATGCTGGAGTAGGTACAATAATTAAAGGATTAAATTTAGGGAAAACAATGATAGTAGCAGCAAGAAAAAAAGAATATAAAGAGCATGTAAACAATCATCAACAGCAGATATTAGATACATTTTCGAAAGATGGTTATATAATACCATTAGAAGATTTTTCAAAGTTAGAAGATAAAATATGCGAAGCAGAAAAATTTATACCCAAAAAATTTGTAAGTAATAATAAAAATTTTGTAGAAGCATTAGATGCAGAAATTACAAAATTAACTAAGGAGTAAAATGAATCAAAAAAAACAATTAATGAAAAATACTTTCATAATAGCTATTGGTAAATTGAGTACACAAATATTGTCATATTTATTATTGCCATTATATTCATCAAAATTATCTCCATCAGAATATGGTACGTATGATTTTATTTGTACTCTATCAATATTTCTTTGTCCTGTTATAACTCTTCTTATGGAAGAATCAATGTTTAGATATTTGATAGATGCTGAAAGTAGGGTTCAAAAGAAAAAAATAATAAGCCAAACAATAATATATACTTTTATCGGTACAATTATATTTTCAATTTTAGCAGTAGCAATTATGCTAATTTGGACTAAATACACACCTATGTATATGTTTGCAATCATATTTTTTGTAGTATCAAATATACTAATTGGACTTAGCAATGCACTTTCAAGAGGATTGGGGAAAATAAAGTTATATTCAATATCAAATTTCATCTTAGGAATTTCAACAATAATATTAAATATTGTTTTTATATTGGTAATAAAAAAAGGAGCAGAAGGACTTCTTTGGGCAAATACAATTGCAAATAGTGCTACTGCAATATTGATATTGATAATTTTAAAACTTCCAAAATACATAGGAAGATTTGATAAAGAATTAATGAAAGATATGATAAAATACTCAGCACCTTTGGTACCAAATAGCATATCATGGAGTATTATTAATATGTCAGATAGACTAATATTAACTCAAATGATAAATTCAGCAGCAAATGGAATTTATGCAATGGCAAATAAATTTCCAAATATTATAAATGTTTTATATGGCTATTTTTATACAGCATGGAAAGAATCAGCAGCGAGAATAATTAAAGACGATAATAAAAAAACATATTATAATAGTATATATCATGATACAAAAAGATTTTTATATGCAGTAACAATATGCCTAATAGCAATAATGCCTTTTGCATTTCCAATATTTATAAATAAAACATATAATGAAGCATATATATATATACCAATAGTTATGATAGCAACATATTATTCAAATTTATCAAGCTTTTATGGAGGAATATTTTCAGCATATAGAGATACAAAAATAATGGGATCAACAACAATTGTTGCAGCTATAATAAACTTATTAATAGATTTTGCATTAGTAAAATACTTAAAAATATATGCAGCATGTATATCTACATTAGTTGCAACTTTAATAGTATATATTTATAGAAAAAAGAAACTAAAAAGATATATAAAATTAAGAGAATTAAAATGGAAAGGTCCAATGTTGTTTTTAGTAATAGTATGTCTTGCATATTATGCAAAATATATACCAGGAATAAGCGAAAATGTAATTCTAATTTGGGTAATAAATGTTTTTTCATTACTAATAGCAATATTATATAGTTTAGCAAACAATTGGGAATTTTTAAAAGGAATAATAAGATCTGTAAAAGGAAAAATTAAAAAAGTGTAATAGATGTAGAAAGGAAATGAAGTAATGAAGATTCTAGCAAAAAAGAATAAGCATATGAAAAAATCAAATGAAAAAGATGTAGAACCAAATCAATCAAAAACTAAAAGTAAATTTTCTATATTCGATTATAATTTTTGGCAAATTTTACAATACTTTATCATATATAGTATTATAGGGTGCATAATAGAAACATTATATGGTTTACTTACAAAAGGTGTAATTGAGAGTAGGCAAAGTATGCTATATGGGCCATTTTGCTGTATCTATGGAATAGGGGCAATTTTATTAATATGTGTACCCAAAAACATGAAAAAGAATAATTGGACATTATTTTTAACAGGCTTTGTAATAGGTTCAATATGGGAATATTTAGTTAGTTTAGTTGGAGAAACAATATTCCATGTGAAATGGTGGGATTATTCAGATTTAGCATTTAATATAAATGGTAGAATATGCTTAATTTTTTCTATATTTTGGGGAATACTTACAATTTGCCTAAATAAAGTTATAAATCCAACAATAGATAATATTATAGAAAAATTACCAACAAAAAAATTACATATTGCTGTGGTTATAATAATTATATTTATGGTTATAGATTTTATTATAAGTAGTTTTGCATTAAAGATGTTTTCTACAAGATTAATATATACACATGAATTAGAAGTACAAGGAGTAGAAGAATATTATGAAGAATATTTAGAGATGTACAAAAATAATGAAAAATTAAAAGAATTTGTAGATAAATTCTTTTCAGATAGGAAAATGTTAAAAACTTTTCCAAACTTAAAATTCACCTTAAAAGATGGAAATATATTGTGGGTAAAAGACGTTTTAGAAGATATCAAGCCATATTATATAAAAGTATTTGATAAATAGAAAGGATATAAAAATTATGAAATATTTTGGAACAGATGGAATTAGAAGAATAGCAAATACAGAGCTTACACCATCATTAGTATATAAAGTTGCAAAGGCAGGAGCATATGTGTTAGCAAAACATTCTAACCATACACCAACTATATTAATAGGTAGAGATACAAGAATATCTGGAACATTAATTGAAAGTGCAATGACTGCTGGATTTTTAAGTTATGGTGCAAATGTAAAATTAATTGGAGTAATACCAACACCAGGAGTTGCCTATTTAACAAAAAAATTAAAGGCAGATGCAAGTGTAGTTATTTCAGCTTCACATAATTCTTATGACTTTAATGGAATAAAATATTTTAGTAATAAAGGTATGAAAATACCAGATAATTTAGAAGAAGAAATAGAAGAAATACTTGAATCAGGAAAAATAAATGAATTAAATGCTGAAAAAAATAAGATTGGTGTTTCAGAGGTAAGAGAAGATTTATTAGATGAGTATTTATACTTTTTTAGAAAAAACTTTGAAGATGAATTTGAAAATCTAGATAAAGATAATTTTGTTGTTGCGTTAGATACTGCAAATGGAGCAACTTCAGTTATAGCAGATAAAGTCTATACAGCTTTGGGAATCAAACATTATATTATAAATAACACACCAAACGGAATAAACATAAATGATAATTGTGGATCAACACATTTGGATATGCTAAAAAAATTTGTTGTTGCAAATAGGTGTAACTTAGGTATAGCATATGATGGTGATGGAGATAGATGCTTAGCAATTGATGAAAATGGAAATGAAATAGACGGAGATATAATTATGGCAATTATATCAAATGAATTAAAAAAAGAAGGAAAACTTGCCAATGATACTTTAGTTGCAACAGTTATGAGTAACTTAGGAATGAAGAAATATTGTAATGAAAACAAAATTAATTTTGAGGAAACTAAAGTAGGAGATAGATATGTTTTAGAAAATATGTTACAAAATGGATATAATTTAGGGGGAGAACAATCAGGACATATTATAATGTTAGACTATAACCCTACAGGAGATGGAATTTTAACATCATTAATGTTATTAAAATCTGCATTAAAAAATAAAAAAACAATATCAGAACTTTCTAAAATAATAAATATATATCCTCAAGTATTAATAAATGCAAAGGTATCAAATGATAAAAAATATGACTTTAATAAAAATACAGAAATACAAGAAAGAATAAATGAAATTGAAAAAGAATTTTCAGGTAATGGTAGAGTACTCATAAGAGCATCAGGAACAGAGCCACTTGTAAGAGTTATGATAGAAGGAGAAAACCAAGAATATATTTCACAAAAGGCAAAAGAATTAGCTGATTTTATAGAGAAAACTTTAAAATAAAAGTCATATAATTGTAATATAAACTTAATATAAAATATATTGAAAAAACAATTATATTGTTATATTATAAAGAAAATTAAAACAAAGGAGGAAATAGTTATGCCAATTATTAATTTTTCTAATCCACTATATATTGTAGTAGCACTTGTATTAGTTCTATTATGTGGGTTTCTTGCTCAACAATATAAGAAAAATACAATACCATGTATAGTATTATTAGTATTTTTAGCTATATTAGTAGGTCACACAATAGAATTATCTGCATTAACAGATACAACTGAATTAGTATCATATGCTGTATCTATAGCAGTAGATGAAATATTTATATTTGTTTCATTCTTAATGTTTTTATGGTTGGATAAAATACAAATAGAAGCTGACAAAAAATTAAAATCAGGAAAGAAATCTGTTAAATCAGATAAAAAAGATGAAAAAATTATTGAAAAAGATGGCTTAGATGTACTTTGGAAAAAAGTATAGTAAAATATATAAGATTTTCGAAAATTTTAATCAATCCTAATAAATAGGGTTGATTTTTTATATAATAATATAAAATATTTACATTTTACAGATTAAATCAAATAAAATAATTTTTATATTTCTTGACAATAATAATTATTAAATATACAATCATACTAATTAAAGGAGGTAATTATTATGTCTTTAGTAACGACAAAAGAGATGTTTAAAAAATCAATTGAGGAAAAATTTGCAGTAGGAGCATTTAATATAAATAATATGGAATTTGTTCAAGCAATATTAGATGCAGCAAGTGAAGAAAATTCACCAGTAATATTGCAAACTTCATCAAGTGCAATAAAATATGCACGTATACCATATCTAAAGAAGATGATAGAAGCAGGATTAGAAGAACATGATATACCTGTTGCTCTACATTTAGATCATGGACCAGATTTCGAAACATGTAAAATGTGTATAGATAATGGATATACATCTGTTATGATAGATGGTTCAAAATATGATTTTGAACAAAATGTTGAAATTACAAAAAAAGTAGTAGACTATGCTCACAAAAAAGGAGTTGTAGTAGAAGCAGAATTAGGTAAACTTGCTGGAGTAGAGGATGATGTAAATGTATCAGAAAATGATGCTATGTATACAAATCCAGAACAAGCATTAGAATTTGTAGAAAGAACAGGTTGCGATTCACTTGCTATAGCAATAGGAACAAGTCATGGTGCATATAAATTTAAAGGAGAGGCAAAACTTCGTTTTGATATATTAGAAAAAGTAAAAAGTTTAATGCCAAATGTTCCAATAGTATTACATGGTGCATCAACTGTAATACCAGAATATGTAGAAATATGTAATAAATATGGAGGGCAAATGCCAGGTGCAAAAGGTGTACCAGATGAGATGTTAAATGAGGCAAGTAAAAGGGGCGTTTCTAAAATAAATGTTGATACAGACCTAAGACTAGCAATGACAGCAGCAATTAGAAAAGTATTTGCAGAAACACCAGAACAATTTGATCCAAGAAAATATTTAGGACCAGGAAGAGATTTAATAGAAGAAGCAGTAAGACATAAAATAAGAGATGTATTCTGTTCTAGTAATAAAATTTAAAAAATAGAAAAATATTCCAATGTTATAATATATCCTGAATTATATATTTATTTTATATTGGACAAAATAATTTTATGCATAATATTCTAAAAAAAGACAAATAATAATAAAAGATTTCACAAAGTTTAATTAAGGAGGAATATTATGAGTAAAAAAATTATGATCATTAGTATTCTTTTCATAATACTAGCTATATTTTCAGGAGCAGTATTAGCTACAAATGCAGATAATAGTATAAAGAATGGAGCAAGAGATGTAGGAAATGCTGTAGATAATGTAGGAGATGCTGTTGGTAATACTGTAGAAGGCACATGGGATACAGCTAAAAATGTTGTAAGTGGAGCTGGAAATGCTATTGAAAGTACTGCACAAGGTGCTGCAAATGGAATAAAAAATATTACAGATACATCAGAAAGTACAGTTCAAACAGCAGATGCAAATGCTGGCAACTTTTTAGGTATTGATATAAATGTATGGATGTGGATTATAATAATTATAATTGTTATAGTAGTAATTGTCCTAATTTATAGGTATATGAAAGAACATGATGATAGAGATTAGTAAAAAGTAAAAGGGCGATAAATCGCCCTTAATATATTTTGTTATTATTTTATTTAACGGACTATCCATATGCAATGTATTTAATCTTATTTTTAGGTCCGCATAATTTGGTCGCGTGCCAAATTTTATTATATAAAATTTGTGTACATTAATTTATATTATAAGAAAGTTTAAAAAACTTTCCTATAATATAACAAAAATTTTCGTTCTACTAAATTTTTGTATTAACTCTAATTATTTCTTTTTTGGACGTTTTGCTATTTATATTTTTGTTAACAAAAATATAAATGCCTACTTCGTTCTAAAATTAATAATATATAGTATAAATGTAAGAAAATATTAAAAAATTTATTATTGACATATCTAATTCATAATGATATATATATCGTTATGAAGAAAAAAGTTAGAAAAAGAAAAGTAAATAGGTTAAAATTAATTATATTTATAATACCAATATTAATAGTTATTATTATATTTATGCAAGCTACAAAAGTAAAAAAGATAGATAAATGTATTGTAATTGATGCAGGACATGGAGGAGTAGAAGAACCAGGTTGTATATTTAATAGCATTTACGAAAGAGATATTTGTCTTGCAATTTCTAAAAAATTACAAACAAAATTGGAAAAAGAATACAAAAAAGTAATAATGACTAGAGAATCAGATATAAATGTATATTTAAGCGAAAGATGTAGAATTGCCAATAAAGAAAAAGCTGATATTTTTGTAAGTATACATCAAAATGCGTTAGATAATGATAATATTACAAGTGGTATAGAAACATGGTATAATCCAGAAAAGGATACTGAAAGTAAGATACTAGCACAAACAATACAAGAAAATATAATAAAAACTACTAATGCTAATAATTTAGGAATTAAAGACAGTAAAAAACTTATAGTAATTAGAGATACTAAAATGCCATCTTGCTTAGTAGAAACTGGATTTCTATCAAGCGATCTAGAAAGAAGTAACTTGATCAACAGTAGTTATCAAGATAAAATTGTAGAAGGAATATATAATGGTATAAAAGAATATTTTGAAAATGAAGATAACAAGAAATAATAGGAGGTTTAAATGCCAAAAAAAGACAGTAGAATAATTGCTAAGAATCCAAATGCATATCATAATTATGAAATATTAGAAAAAATAGAATCAGGAATGGTTTTATATGGAACAGAAATAAAATCAATAAGAAGTGGAAAAGTAAATTTAAAAGATAGTTATGCGAGTATTGATAAAAACGGAGAAATATATGTGTATTCATTAAATATTAGTCCATATGAGCATGGAAACATATACAATAAAGATCCATTAAGACCAAAAAAATTATTATTAAATAAATCAGAAATACATAAATTAATAGGAATGACAACATTAAAAGGATATACATTGGTTCCAACACAATTATATTTTAGTAATAATTTTGTTAAGCTAGAATTAGGTGTAGGTAGAGGAAAAAAATTATATGACAAAAGAGAAGATATAAAGAAAAAGGATGCAGAAAGAAAAATAGAAAGATATGTTAAAAATCAGCAAAATTGACAAAAATGTTAATTGATATTATAATACCTATATCAATTATAGGAGGTGCTACATGATACGGAAAATAAAAAGAATTAGCAGAACTATAAGTGTACTAATTAGAATAAAGGTGTCAATATTTATAGTTATAATAATAGATATTTTTATTTATCCAATATTCAAAGTAGTATCTTGTATTCTTAAACTTTTATTTAGTATCTTTAGTAAGTAATTAACATTATAAAGCGAACTATTATATAATGAACAGCTCCTTTTGGAGCTGTTCATTTATATTTTACAATAAATAAATTTTTGTTTTTAATCAATTTATTTTTTTAGCCTAATTAAAATGGCAATTGCTAAAAGTATTAGAATAAGCCCAATAGCTATTAAAAATATATTAAGAATTTGATTTATACCAATAGATGAGCTATTTACATCATTTATATTATTAACACTTGTTATATTGGTTTCCATATCAGTATTAGAGATAGAATTAGTAATTTGATTGCTTTCATTACTTGCATTATTTTCTATAGAGTTAGTAGTTGCATTTGATGTTTGATTTCTAGTTAGATTCATATTTGCACTAGATGCACATACAATAGTGCCGATTGTACATAAACATAATAATAATGTGATTATAATTTTTCTTGTCATGAGATTTATCCTCCTAAAATAATTAATTAACAATATTATGATAATATATTAAAAGTAAAAAGTCTAGTATTTTTGAAAAATGACATATAAATGTTAAATTAATAAATAAATATATATTAACTCTCAGCGCGGACTTACATATTATCAAAAAGTATCAATATAAATTTTGAAGTGACGCGCAGTTTGGGAGCGAGCCCTTAATTTTTAAAACTATATAGAATATTAATTTTTTTAGTATTAAATATTATAGAATATTTTCTGCGAGACGACCAGCAAGGCACAAGAAAATTTATATTGATACTTTATTATATTAATAAAATCTTAATATTATATATCTTGAAAATTAAGATTTATGTGTTAATATATTAATAGAAAAGGAGTAATTAATGTATAATATTTTAATAGTTGATGACGATAAAGAGATAGTTAAAGCGATAGAAATTTATTTAAAAAGGGAAGGATACAATGTTACAAAGGCATATGATGGTATTCAAGCTTTAAACTTACTAAAAACAGAAGAAATCCATCTTATAATATTAGATATAATGATGCCAAATAAAGATGGTTTAGAAACCTTAGAAGAATTAAGGAAAACAAAGTCTATACCTGTTATTGTAACTTCAGCTAAATCAGAGGATTATGATAAAATAGCAGGATTAGAATTAGGAGCAGATGATTATATAACAAAACCTTTCAATCCTTTAGAATTAGTTGCTAGAGTAAATGCAAACATTAGAAGATATGTAAAATTGGGAAATATAAATACTGAAAATTCAGATGATAAAATATATAAGACAGGAGAATTAATAATAAATGATAGTACAAAAAAAGTAGTTGCTGATGGTAAAGAAATAAAACTTACAGCAACAGAATACAATATTTTACTATTTCTATTAAAAAATAAAGGCAAAGTATTTTCAATTACAGAAATTTATGAAAATGTATGGAATGAAAATTGCATAGCAGCAGAAAATATTATTGCTGTACATATTAGACATATTAGAGAGAAAATAGAAATCAATCCTAAAGACCCTAAATACTTAAAAGTAATGTGGGGAATAGGGTATAAGGTGGAAAATATAAAATAGGAAAGAGAAATTGAAAAATAATTACAATTTTGACGTTGTCAAACTACATTTGAAATTTAATCAACGTACAATTAAGTACGTATTATAAATTTCAAAATTGTTTTCCTAGTCAAAATTTAATTCTTTTTCAACTAGATTTGCACCTATAGAAAGGAATAATAGTAGATATGGAAAAAATCAGAAAATCTAGCATACTAAAGATAATATCATATATTTTAATTCCAATATTAGTTGGAGTTTTAGGTTTAAGTATTATATATATGAGTATTAAAGATGAATATAAATATTTAAATGATGGAGATAAATCATATATTCAAACAGAAAATTTTGGGTATGATTATTTATATAAGATAATATATGAAACATATAATATAGATAATAATAAAAATACTATTTATAACTATAATAAGATAGACACAAACACATATTATACTAGAAATAATATTGAAAGTGGGGATCTGGTATCTAGTTATGTGAAATATATAATTATATGTGATGAAACAGGAGAGATTTACACAAATATACAATTTGGTGATTTGAGCAGTTATATAAAAACAATTGATACAAATGAAGTTTACTGGATTTTTGAAACAGGAACAGTATATACCAATATAAGTGCAATTAATCATGAAAATATTAAGTATTTGGAATTGCCTATAGATGGTTTAGCAACTTTAGGTGCCCACAGTATATATACTTATTTAGATAAAACTGCTTTTGAATATTCAAATAGTTTTGCTATAAAGAATTTAATATTCGACTTATTTAAAGACTCTTCACCTAGTGCAGAGGAAACAATTCCAATATGTAGCATATTTTTAGTTATAATAGGAATATATTTAATATGGTCAATAGGACATAGTAAGAAAAAAGAAGGAATTATACTAAATTCTATAGACAAATTTCCATATGAAATATTAGCTATTATTCTAATTACAATGTGCAGTTTTTGCATAGTTGCAATTGAATCTATTTTAAATGTAACTGATATATCTATCAATTTATTAACTTCAGTAATACAAACATCGTATTTAATAGGATATATATCACTGGCAGTATTAGGAGTATCTACAATAAAAAGATTAAAAGCAAAAGAATTTATACATACACTACTTATATATATGATATATAAAAAGATAAAGGATAAAATAATATCTACAGGAAATAAAGTTTTAGATAAAAGTAAAAGTCAAAATCAAATTATTATAGATTATATTGGATTTGTAGTAATATCAGTACTATTAGGAATAATTATAATATTAGGATTTCCATTACTTAGCATTGTATTAATAGGATTTTGGGCATGGACATTATATAAATTGCTAGAATATAATAAAAAGCTAAATGAAATTAAATCAGCATTAGATAAAATACATAAAGCAGAAAAAGATATTTATATTAATCCAGAAAATTTAAGAGGAACAAGAGCTTAGTTTATATATAAATGATATATCAAATGGACTTTCAGAAGCAGTAGAAGAAATGCTAAAATCAGAAAGACTAAAAACAGAATTAATAACAAATGTATCACATGATATAAAAACTCCTTTAACTTCTATAATCAACTATGTAGATTTATTAAAAGAAGAGAAAATAGAAGATAAAAAAATAAAAGAGTATATTAAAATATTGGATCAAAAATCTCAAAGATTAAAAAAGTTAACAGAAGACTTAATTGAAGCATCAAAAGTTTCCTCAGGAAACGTAGAATTAAATATAGAAGATATTAATTTAAAAGAATTACTAAATCAAATAACAGGAGAATTTGAAGATAAATTTAAAGAGAAGAAACTAAAAGTAGAATTAGACATACCTAAAACAGATATTATTATAAAAGCAGATAACAGATATATGTATAGAATCATGGAAAACTTGTTTAGCAATGTTGCTAAATATTCAATGAAAAACACTAGAGTATATATTAATATTACCAATGAAGAAAGTAAGATAAAACTTGAAATAAAAAATGTATCAAGTGAAAAACTAAATATAACATCAGATGAATTAACACAAAGATTTGTAAGAGGGGATAGAGCAAGATTTACAGAAGGAAGTGGTTTAGGGCTTTCTATAGCAAAAAGTTTAACAGAACTTCAAGGAGGAAAGTTTGAAATACATATAGATGGAGACTTATTTAAAGTAATATTAATATGGAATAAATAACATATATAAATTCCAATTTTAAATTCATAAGAACTGTGTATTTAAATACACAGTTCTTATGAATTTAAAATTGGAATTTATA
>CAMSMU010000004.1 GCA_947061115.1 uncultured Clostridium sp. | reverse complement strand
TTAATGGTAGCATTAGAAAGTGGAAAAATACAAAATATAGATATGATTAACAACAGAATTACACAAAATGAAGATGAACTTAAAGAAATACAAAATCAATATCTTGTAGAAATGGCTAAAATCTTCCGACTTTCTGAAAAAGAAATCAAATTTTTCTTGACAAGACTAAAAAATGGTGATATACTAGACAACAGTTATAGAAAAGTACTAGTTGATACGTTTGTTAACTCAATATATGTATATGACAATGAACTGATTTTAATCTATAACGTTGGAGACAAGTCAATCACAATAAACATTGACCTGTTGTCAGATATAGAAAGTAATTTAGTAACTGACCCGTTTACGTTTGTTAAACGGTTCGGTTCACCAAAAATGCAAATTTAGCAATTTGCAGTAAATAAAATGAATAGTGAATAATTATACAATATTGGTGTATTATTTACTATTCATTATTTAATAAATTAAACTTTAGTAGTACTATAAAAATTCATTGGAGAATTTATGAGATTTAAAAAAGAAATAAGTTGCGGGTGTATAATTATAAAAAATAATAAGATATTATTAGTATATGAAAAAAGAAGAAACTTTTGGGGATTACCTAAAGGTCATGTAGAACAAGGAGAAAGTGAAGAAGAAACTGCATTAAGAGAGGTAAGAGAAGAAGTAGGATTAGATGTAGAAATAGATAAAACTAAAAGATACACTTTAAACTATATTATAAACAATGAAATAGACAAAACATCAGTATTTTATATAGCTAAACCTAAGAATGAAGATATTAAAATACAAGAAAGTGAAATAGGAAATATAAAGTGGTGTAGTTTTGAAGAAGCTGTAGAACTTTTAACATTTGAAGATTGGAAACAAATGTTAAAGATTGCTATAATTAATTATAAAAAAGGAGAGAATATATGTTAGCATTAGTAACAGGAGCATCTTCTGGAATAGGCAGAGATATAGCTAAGGAATTAGCAAAAAGGAAATATGATTTAATAATAGTTGCAAGACATGAGGAGAACTTAAAAAAAGTAAAAGAAGATATAGAAACAGAATATAAAGTACAAGTTAACTATTATATAGTAGATTTAATAGATAGAAATGCTTGCATAAAATTATATCAAGATGTAAATAAAGAACATGGAAAAATAGATGTATTAATTAATAATGCAGGATTTGGTACATGTGGAGAATTTACAAAAACAGATTTAGAAAAAGAAATAAGAATGATAGATACTAATATAGTGTCACTTCATATTTTAATGAAATTATTTTTAGAAGATATGGTGGAAAAAGATAGAGGTTATATAATGAATGTGGCATCAATAGCAGGATTTATGCCAGGTCCATTAATGGCAACATATTATTCAACTAAATCTTATGTGATAAGGCTTACTCAAAGTATACAAAGAGAACTTAAAATGGAAAAGTCAAAAGTTAAAGTAAGTGTATTATGTCCAGGACCTGTAAAGACCAATTTTCAAAAGGTTGCAGATGTAAAATTTAATATGCCAGAAACTAAAAGTAGTGATGTAGCAAAAGTTGCTGTAAACAAAATGTTAAAAGGTAAAAAGATTATTTTTACTGAATTTCATATAGCATTTACAAGGTTACTTTCAAAGATATTACCAGATAGTTTTATGGCATTTTGCTGTTATTATGTTCAAAGAAGAAAAATATAAAGAGTAGGGGATATCAAACATTGCCATTAGGGACGTAGCAATTTGGCAATTTTAAGTAAAAGTATAGGAAAAATAAAAAAAATATGATATAATATAACTGTTATGAAAGTTAAATTTTTTACATTAGGTTGTAAGGTAAATACATATGAAACAGAAGCAATGGAGGAGCAATTTATAAATCATGGATATGAGATAGCAGATGAAGTTGCTGATATATATGTTATAAATACTTGTAGTGTAACAAACATTGCAGAAAGAAAGTCAAGACAGATGTTAAGAAGAGCTAAGGAATTAAATCCTAAAGCTCTTATTGTTGCATGTGGTTGCTATGCACAGGTTTCTAAAAATAAAATAGAGGAGATACCAGAAGTAGATATTATTTTAGGAAATAATGAAAAAAATAGTATAGTAGATATAATAGAAAAATATATAGGAGAAAAGCAAATTAAAGTTACAGATGTAATGAGTCAAAATGAGTTTTTAGATTTTGGAGTTACTACATATACAGAACTAAATAGAGCAGTTATAAAAGTTCAAGATGGATGTGATAGATTTTGTACATATTGCATAATACCATATGCAAGGGGAAAGGTAAGAAGTAGAAATCCAGAAAGTATATTAAATGAAATATATGAAATTTCTAAAAAAGGGATAAAAGAAGTAGTAATAACAGGAATACATTTAGCATCATATGGTAAGGATTTTAAAAAAGAAGATGTAAAAAAATATAGAGAAAAGTATAAATACACTGAAAATTATACTGAATTTAACCCCAAATATGACTTACACTCAGGAGGATTTAGATTAATTGAATTATTAGAGCAAATAAATAAAATAGAAAATATACAAAGAATAAGATTAGGATCACTAGAACCCAAATTAATTAATAAGGAATTTATAACTAGATTAAAAAATATAGAAAAAATATGTGATCATTTTCACTTATCACTTCAAAGTGGATGTGATAAAACTTTAAAAAACATGAATAGAAGATATACTACAGAAGAATTTAAAAATTCTGTAGAATTAATTAGAAAGTTCTATCCAAATGCATCACTTACAACAGATATTATTGTTGGATTTCCAGGAGAAACAAATGAAGATTTTCAAGAAACGTATAATTTTTTAGATAATATAAAGTTTTATAAAATGCATATATTCAAATATTCTCCTAAAAAAGGCACAGTTGCTGAAAAAATGAAAAGTCAAGTGTCTCCAGAGATTAAAGACGAAAGAAGTAAAAGATTAATTCAACTTTCAGATAAAAATGAAGAAGAATATAACAAAGAATTGATAGGAAAAAAATTAGATGTACTTTTTGAAGAAAAAATAGGAAATTTATATAAAGGACATACATCAAACTACATAATGGTAAATGCTGAATCAGATGAAAATTTAATAGATACAATTAGAACAGTTAAAATAAAAGATGTATATGGTAAATTAGAAGTATTAGGGAATCTGCAAAATTAAAAATTTAGACTTTTTAGTTTACATTATATAAAAATATGGTATAATACAAAAGAAGTATTTAATAATAAAAAGAGGAAAAAAGATGAAAGCAATAGAAATAAGAAATAAATATCTTAAATTTTTTGAAAATCATGGACATAAAGTAATTCCAACTGCACCATTAATACCAGAAAATGATCCTTCAGTATTGTTCACAACTGCTGGTATGCAACCATTAGTACCATATTTATTAGGAGAAAAACATCCAGAAGGGACAAGACTTACTGATTATCAAAAATGCGTAAGAACTAATGATATAGAAGAAGTAGGAGACAATAGACATTTAACATATTTTGAAATGCTTGGAAATTGGTCATTAGGTGATTACTTTAAAGAAGAATCAATAAAAATGAGCTATGAGTTTTTAACTAAAGAATTAGGCATACCAAAAGAAAAAATATCAGTAACATGCTTTGCAGGAGATGATGATTGTCCAAAAGATGAACTTACAGCTAAGTGTTGGGAAGATGCAGGTATTTCAAAAGAACGAATATATTTTTATGGTAAAGAAGATAACTGGTGGATTGCAGGAGAAGAGGGGCCATGTGGACCAGATACAGAAATGTTTTATGATACAGGAAAACCAAAATGTAGTGAAGACTGTCAGCCATCATGTGATTGTGGTAAATATGTAGAAATATGGAATAATGTTTTTATGGAATATTACAAAAAAGATGGTAAATACACAAAGTTATCACAAAAAAACGTTGACACAGGATTGGGACTAGAAAGAATGGCAATGCTTCTTCAAGGAAAAGAAACACCATTTGATACAGAATTATTTAAACCTGTAATGGACAAATTACAAGAGTTGTCTCCAAAAGATAACATAGAAAGTAGAAGAATAGTTGCTGAACACTTACGTTCTAGTATGATGATAATATCTGATGGAGGAAGACCATCAAATATAGATAGAGGATATATCTTAAGAAGATTAATACGCAGAATGACAAGGCACTTAAACAAATTACAAATAGATTTAGACGAATTATCAGATTTAATAGAACTAAATGTAAATACACTAAAAGACATGTATCCTGAATTAGAAGATAAAAAAGGAGAAATAAAAGGAATAATTATAGCAGAAAAAGATAAATTCATGAAAACACTAAATAATGGTGAAAGAGAATTTAATAAAGTAGTCAATAAATTAAGAAATCAAAATATAGCTAAAATAGATGGAAAAACAATATTTAATCTATATGAAACATATGGATTTCCACCAGAAGTAACAAAAGATTTAGCAGTAGAGAATGGATTTGAAGTAGACATGGACGAAGTAGATAAATTATTCAAAGAACATCAAGAAAAATCAAGGTTAGGAAGTGAACAAAAATTTAAAGGTGGATTAGCAGAACAAAATGAAAAAACAATAGCTTACCATACAGCGACACATCTTCTAAATGCTGCACTTAAAAAAGTAATAGGAGAAAATACACATCAAAAAGGTTCTAACATTACAACAGAAAGAATGAGATTTGACTTTAATTGTGATCATAAATTAACAGATGAAGAAAAAAAGAAAGTAGAAGATCTTGTAAATGAGTGGATAAATGAAAACTTACCAGTAACAGTAGAAACAATGAAAAAAGAAGATGCAATAAAATCTGGAGCAGAATGTATGTTTATTGAAAAATATCCAGATGATGTAACAGTATATACAATTGGAAATATTTCAAAAGAATTATGTGGTGGACCACATGTAAATAGCACAAAGGAAGTAGGTCATTTTAAAATAGTAAAAGAAGAAGCAAGTTCACAAGGAGTTAGAAGAATAAAAGCTATACTTGAATAATGGGGAGGTTAAAATATGGAAGAATGCATATTTTGTAAAATAGTAAAAGGAGAAATACCATCAAAAAAGGTATATGAAGATGATGAAGTATCAGCTTTTCATGATATAGATCCAATTGCAAAAATACACATTTTAGTAATACCTAAAAAACATATAAGTAGCTTATTAGAATTAAAAAACGAGGATAAAGAATTATTAAGTCATATATTTGAAAAGATAAATGAAGTAGCAAAAATAGTGGGAATAGATAAATCAGGTTTTAGAGTAATCTCTAATGTTGGAGAAGATGGAGGACAATCAGTAAAGCACTTACATTTTCACATATTAGGAGGAGAAAAACTACCTGTAAGATGAAAACTTAAGTGAAAATCTAGATTAATTAATTGTAATATGATATAATTAAATTAGTTTAAGAAAGAGGTATAATATGATAGATAAAAAGTATAATAAAATATTAACAGTAGTTTTAATAATAGTATTAGTAGTAATATTTGGATTATTAGGATTTTGGGGATATGAAACATACAAAAAATATTACCAAAATAAAGACATTGATACAGCAGTGAATGATTTTGAAAATATAGTAAGAAATAGAACAATAAAAAATGATACACAAGGAAGTGAACCAATAAACTTTACAGCAATAGGAAATGATGTAGATAATTCTAATGCAGAATCTGGAAATAAAGTTGTAACATATAAAGGATTTACAGTATTAGGTACAATAGAAATACCAGCAATAGAATTAAAATTACCTGTATTAGAAAGAGCAACAAAATCCTCACTAGAAGCATCAGTAGGAGTATTAATGGGACCAGGAATAAACAAAGTTGGAAATACAATAATAGTAGGGCATAACTACAGAAATGGAACATTTTTCTCTAGAAATGCAGAACTAAAAAATGGTGATCTAATATATCTAACAGATACAGCTGGAGCAAGAATAAAATATACAATATATAATGTATATAATACTTCATCAGAAGATACAGAATATGTAACAAGAGATACAGCAGGAAAGAGAGAAATATCATTATCAACATGTACAGATGATTCAAAATATAGATTAGTAGTTTGGGCAAAAGAAGATTAAAAAAATGTTGACAACCATAAAAAAATGGGGTAAAATAGATAGTGCCAATAAAAATGGTGGATTTAGCGTAGTTGGTTAACGCGCCAGTTTGTGGCACTGGAGATCATGGGTTCGAGTCCCATATTCCACCCCATTATATATTGGGCTGTAGCCAAGCGGTAAGGCACATGACTTTGACTCATGCATGCGCTAGTTCGAATCTAGCCAGCCCAACCAAAACAAAAAACATAGCGAAGCTATGCTTTTTTCGTTTTTAAAGGATAGTTAGTAAGTAGAAATAGAGAACCGAAGAGAGGAAGTACTATTGGAGTATTCGAATCTAGCCACTCCAATTATAGATAAATTATAGAACTGCTAAAACTCATTAAAAATCACTCATATTATTATGAGTGATTTTTATGTTGAAGATTATATGAAAAAATTATGAATTATTACTTCTTTAAATTAGCAACATCCTCTATTGTTTCCACAACAACAGAATATTAAAATTAAGAATATTATTAAGAAACCACAATCATTATTTCCTCCAAATCCGCATCCACATTTGTCTGGCATATTAAATCCTCCTTCCCACATAAACTACTTAAGTAGTTATAAATTAGCAACCACAATTGTTGTCATTGCATCCACATCCGCAGTTGTTTCCACCGCAGTTGCAGAATAATAATAAGATTAATATTATGAACCATAATATTTCTCCATTACAACCTCTCATATTCTACCTCCCTGATAAAGAATTTAACTTCCTTTGTATAATATATAATATTCACAAAAAATAATTTGGTTACGAATACTGTACAAAAATATTTTCAAATGATATAATTCTTAATATAATTAGACTTTGATTTTATGAAGTAAAAATAAGGAGAAAAAAATGGGAAAAATAGTTTTATTGGATGACTTAACTATAAACCAAATTGCAGCAGGAGAAGTAATAGAAAGACCCGCATCTGTAGTAAAAGAATTAGTGGAAAATTCAATCGATGCAGAAGCAAAAAACATTACAGTAGAGATAAAAAATGGAGGAATATCATACATAAGGATTACAGATGATGGCAATGGAATAATGCCAGATGATATGGAAATAGCATTTGAAAGACATGCAACAAGTAAAATAAGAAAATCTACAGATTTAGATACAGTAAAATCTATGGGGTTTAGAGGCGAAGCATTAGCTAGTATAGCTGCCATTGCAAAAGTAAAATTAGTATCAAAAACAGCTGACGAAGATATAGGGTATAAGATAGAAGTTGAAGGTGGAGAAATATTGGATAAATATGAAGAGGGAGCATCAAAAGGAACTACAATAACAATAGAAGAATTATTTTTTAATACACCTGTAAGATATAAGTTTTTAAAAAAGGATTTTACAGAAACTGGATATATAGAAGATACTATAACAAGAATAGCTTTAGCCAATCCTAATGTTTCAATAAAATTAATTAATGCAGGAAAAGTTACTTTGCAAACTACAGGAAGTGGGAAACTAGAAGATGTAATATATAGCATATATGGTAAAGAAATAGCACAAAATATTTTACCAGTAGAATATGAATATGAAGACATGAAAGTAACAGGGGTAATAGGTAAACCTAATATCTCTCGTTCTAATAGAGCGAATCAATTATTTTTTGTAAATAAAAGATTTATAAAAGATAAAACTTTAAGTAGTGCTGCTGAACAAGGATTTAAAGGATTAGTTACAGTTGGTAAACATGGATTTTTAATATTAAATATAGAAATGGATCCAAAAAAAGTAGATGTAAATGTACATCCAACTAAATTAGAAGTAAGATTCCAGGAAGAAGGAAAAGTATTTAAAGCAATATATAATTCAATAAAACAAGGATTACTTAAATTCGATCTAGTACCAAATACAGAAAAAGACTACAAAAATGAAACTCCAAATGACATGTTAAAAAGTGTAAATGCAAATTTATTTGCTAATAAAGTAACAGCAAATACATGGAACTTGAACAAAGAGGAAATAAAAAAGGAAGAGAAAAAGGAAGCGAATATTCCAGATTATAAAGAATTTAAAAATACAGTAACAACATTAGATGAACAAACAAGAAAAAACTTCATAAAGGAACTTGCTGGAGCAAAAAGTCCTGAAGAAATCGGAGCTAAATTAGCAGACATAACTAGAAGGGCTATGGAAAATACAGAAAAACAATCTACAAATAATACAGAAAACAATAAAGAGAATGAAGAAGAGAAAAATGAAAAAGAAGAGATAATTAATAGTGAACTAAAAAAAGAAGAAACTGTTAATGAAATAATTGAAAATAAAGAAGAAAAAATTACACAAGAAATAGAAAAACAAAGTAATGGAGAAAGCAAAAAACAAGAAGAAGTAATAACTCAAAAAGATGATGAAACATTAGATAAAGAAGAGAATCAAAACGAAAATGAGAGTATAGAATATAAAGAACAAAAAGAAGAAAGTTTTGAAGAAATGTACCAAAGACTATTTGGTAGAAATATTGAAGATGCAAAAAAAGAATATGAAGGTAAAATAGCAGAAGAAGCGGAAAAATATCCAATTAGCCCAATATCAGGAACAGAAGTATCTATGTTTGAAAATGAGGGAGTAGATACAAATCCTCAGTATAAATTTTTAGGTATAGCATTTAAAACATATATAATATTAACAATGGGACAAGACCTATACATACTAGATCAGCATGCTGCACATGAAAGAATAATGTATGAGAAAGTAAAAGAAAATTATTATAGTGAAGGAGAAAAAGACTCTCAACTTATGTTATTACCAGACATAATAAATTTAAGTACAAGAGAAATGGGAATATTTAAAGATAATAAAGAAATGTTCAATAAAGCAGGCTTTGTAGTAGATGAATTTGGAGACAACACTGTAAAATTAACAGGAGTACCAGAATTTTGTTTAAATTTTGATACAAAAGAAATATTTTTAGAAACTTTAGATGAAATAAATACAGTAGCAAGGACTGCAAAACAAGAAATAGAAAATAAGTTTTTAGCTACAGTAGCATGTAAAGCAGCAGTAAAAGCACATATGGCTTTAACAAAAGAAGAAGTAGATAGTTTAATGGAACAATTATTAAAACTACCAAATCCATTTACATGTCCACATGGAAGACCAACTGTAATTAAAATGTCAAAAACAGATATAGAGAAGAAATTTTCAAGAAGATAAAATAAAGATGTGAGGAAAAATATGAAATTTATAACAATAGGACTTATAATTATAATGAATCTTGTATCAATAGGGATATTATATAAATCATTAGGAAAACTAGAAATAAAAAACAAATTAATAATAACTATAGTTAGTTTAATTATCATGTATCTACTAATATTTGTAATTTATAGTATTAGTTCTGTAAATGCAGATAAAGGCATAGTAAAAGCATCAAGACAAATAATATTATTTACATTTTTGCCAATAAATACTATGTGTATAATGAGTACTATAGCAACACAAATGAGAAAATTAAAAGATAAAGAAATAGATGAAGAAAAATTTAAAAAGAAAGTAGCTTTATATGCAATTATCGGAGTTATTATATTAATAATAGAAATTTCATATATAAAAGATATACAAGCTGGTATAGCTAGATTTGGACCTAAAGGATAGGCATTATTACAATAATTTAGTTTAGCTTAGAAAGGAATGCAATTAAAAATGAGTAAAAAACAAATAATTGTAATTTGTGGACCGACTGCATCTGGAAAAACTAATTTAGGAATAAAAATTGCAAATAAGATTGATGGAGAAATTATATCATGTGACTCAATGCAAATATATAAAGACATGGATATAGGAACAGCAAAGCCAACAATAGAGGAACAAAATGAGGCAAAACACCATTTGATTGATTTTGTTAGTCCAGATAAAAGATATAGTGTATCAGAATATAAAAAGGATGCAGAAGCAAAAATAAAAGAAATATTAAAAAATAATAAAACTCCTATTATAGTAGGAGGTACAGGGCTATACCTTAATTCATTAGTTTATGGAATAGAATATCCAGATATTGAAACAGACTTAAAATATAGAAAAGAACTAGAACAAAGAGTAGAAAAAGAAGGTTTAGATAAACTATATAATGAAGCAAAAAAAATAGACAATATCGCAATAGAAAGAGTAAGTTCAAATGATAAAAAAAGAATTCTCAGAATTTTAGAATTATATCATTCTACAGGAAAAACAAAGACAGAACTAGAAATAGAATCAAGGAAAAATGAAGTAAAATATGATTATAAAATATTTGTACTTAATATGGATAGAGAAAAGTTGTATGATAGAATTAATAAAAGAGTAGATATTATGATAAAAAATGGACTTATTGAAGAGGTACAGAAAATTTTAAAAAAATATAAAGAATTTCCAACGGCAATGCAAGGATTAGGATATAAAGAAGTAGTAGAATATTTAGAAAATAAAACTACTAAAGAGGAAATGATAGAAAAAATAAAACAAGAAAGTAGAAGATATGCGAAAAGGCAGATAACATGGTTTAAATCTTATAAAAATGCTATTTGGTTAGATGCGCTTAAAAACAATAATGTATATACCATATTGGAGGAAATAAGTGAAAAATAAAAAAAACAATAAAGATAAAAGAAAAATTCATAAAGAAAATAAAAATGTTAATAGAGCAAAAATAATTATTGCATCAGCTGTTTTTATATCTATAATAATATATTTATCCATAATAGTATATAATTTTGTTAAGAATCCTAGTAAATCTGTTATTGTAAAAGAAGGGAGTATATCCAAAGAAGAAACAGTAAATGCATATATTATAAGAGATGAAATAATAATAAAAGGCGAAAATTACAAAAATGGTATGGTAAAAATTAAAAGTGAAGGAGATAAAGTAGCTAATGGAGATCCAATATTCAGGTATTATTCATCAGGCGAAGAATCATTAAAGAAGAAAATAGCAGAGTTAGATGAAAAAATACAAGAAGCAATGGAACAAAATAATGAAGATCTATTTTCGCCAGATACCAAACTTTTGGACACTCAAATTGATCAAAAATTAGAAGAAATAGATAAAATAAATAATATACAAACTATTAAAGAATATAAAAAAAATATTTCAGAAAGTATAACTAAAAAAGCCAAAATAGCAGGAGAACTTAGTCCAAGTGGATCATATTTAAAAAAGCTAATTGATGAAAGAAGTGGATATGAAAATGAATTAAATTTAGGAGCGGAATACATAAAAGCTGTAAAAAGTGGAATAATATCATATAGAATAGACAATTTGGAAGAAACTTTGAACAATAATGATTTTTCAAAAGTAAACAAAGAATTTTTAAGTGGATTAAATGTAAAAACAGGGCAAATTGTTTCAACAAGCAATGAAGCTGGAAAAATTGTTAATAATTTTATATGTTATATTGCATGTACTTCTAAAACAGATGAAGCAAATTTAGCTAAAATAGGTGACAAAGTCAAAATAGCTTTACCAAGTTCAAAAGAAGTAAGTGCAAAAATAGAATATATTACAAAGGAATCTGATAATGAATCAACAATAATATTTAGTATAACAGAAGGAATAGATGAACTATTAACATATAGAAAAACACCAATTGATATAATATGGTGGGATGCTAAAGGATATAAAGTACCAAATTCTAGCATAATAACAGAAAATAATTTAAATTATGTAATTAGAACAAAAGCAGGATATTTAGACAAAATATTGGTTAAAATAAAGAAAACAACAGATTCATATTCAATAGTTACAAATTATAGTACATCAGAAATTGAAGAACTAGACATAGATTCAGGAGTTTCAACATCTATAATACTCTATGATGAACTAATATTGAATCCAACAGAATCGCAAATAAAAGAAATAAAATAATATTACGAAAACATTACAAAAAAGTTAAAAAAACATTACATATGAAAAAAACTATTGACAATAAAATTAAAAAGTTAGATACTTAGTATAGTAGTAAATAAACGAAGGAAAAATTTTAGGAGGTTGTTTATAAAAATGTCAAACGCAGTTTTAAGTAAGTTTATGAATATAATAGGAATGGGAGCAGAAGAGGAAGAAGAATTAGAAGACTATGAAGATGTAAACGTAGAATATGAAGAAGATGAAGAACTTGAGCCTAGAGGATTATTTGGTAGAAAAAGTAATAAAGTTGTAAATATGGCGCAACAAGTTAGAATGGTAATAATGCAACCTACTAATTTTGACCAATCAGAAGAAATATGTGATTTATTAAAAGAAAAAAAATCTATAATTATAAACTTAGAATATGTTAATAAAGACGTAGCAAGAAGAATAATAGATGTTGTTAGTGGAGCTGCACATGCATTAGATGGACATATGCAAAAAGTATCAAGTTCAATATTCTTAGTA
The DNA here is from genome assembly GCA_947061115.1 of uncultured Clostridium sp. GTDB lineage: Bacteria > Bacillota > Clostridia > TANB77 > CAG-508 > CAG-793. The sequence goes on along the minus strand of CAMSMU010000004.1, from coordinate 34,206 downwards.
GCACCATACAACTATGACATCAGTTCAGACGCAAAAGAAGAAACAAAAGGCAAATTAACAGGATCATGGTTAAAAAGTAATGCAAATTAGTATATTATGGGGGAAAAGATATGATTACACCATTAGACATTGAAAACAAAAGATTTTCTAAAAAAACATTGAATCGGGTATAATCCAGAGGAAGTAGATGATTTTTTAGATGAATTAACAAAATGTTATTCAGATATTTATAAAAAAGTAAATGAAAGTGAAAAAGAAGTAGAAGATATGAAAACAAAATTAGAGCACTACACAAAAATTGAAGCTACTTTACAAAACACTTTAGTTTTTGCACAATCAGCTGCTGATGAAACAAAAAATGCAGCTCAAAAACAAGCTGAACAAATAATTAAAGAAGCAGAAGGAAATGCAAGACAACTTTCTAGTAATTTGGATTCTGAAATAGCTGAAAAGAAAAAAGAATTAGAAGATGTTAAAAAACAATTTGATGTATATAAAGCAAAAATGGAATCATTACTAATATCTCAATTAGAATTGATTAAAGAAATGAGCAAAAACGATTAAATTACAAAATTGTAATAAAATGGATGGTATATGCAAAATTAATTGCATATACCATTTAGTTTATTTGCTTTTTTCATATAAAATGCCTGTATTACATAGATATTAAGGAAATATTACAATTTTATTATTCATATTGACAACATAAAAATAAAGAATAAAATATTAGTATGAGAGTAATTAGTGGAATAGCTAGAGGGACAAAAATACAAAGTATTGAAAGCATGTCTACAAGACCAACACTAGATAGAGTAAAAGAATCTTTATTCAATATTTTACAAGACAAAATTAAAGGAAAAATAGTATTAGATTTATTTGCTGGTAGTGGAGCAATTCGGAATTGAAGCATTAAGTAGAGGTGCAAAAAAAGCGTATTTTTGTGATAATAATGCAAATGCAATTAAAATATTAACAGATAATCTAAACAAAACAAAACTTATATCAAACGCTATAATAATAAAAAAAGACTATAGATTGGCATTAAATGAAATAAGGGAAGAATTAGATATAGTATTTTTAGATCCACCATATAAATTAGATTTAGCAGCAAATTCAGTAGAATTGTTATTAGATCTTAAACTAATTAATAAAGAAACTATAATTATAATAGAAACTGATGAACCAGATAGAATCATGACAAAGTTGGAGCAAATACCAGAAGCCCAAATCATAGATAAAAGAAAGTATGGTAGAGCAAATTTACTCTTCATAAAAAAGAGAGGAACTTAATATAATGGAAATATTTACATTACTAGAAACATTAGAAGAACTAATCGAAAATTCAAAAAAAGTGCCACTTACTAATAAAGCAATTGTTGACCAAAATGAAATATTAGATGTGGTTAAAGAAATTAGATTAAAAATGCCAGAAGACTTAAAACAAGCCAAATGGGTTAGAGAAGAAAGAGAAAGAATTCTAACAGAAGCACAAAAAGAAGCAGATGGTGTTGTTAAAGAAGCAGAAAATAGAATAATTTCAATGATAGATGAACATGAGATTACTAAAAAAGCATATGAACAAAAAAATGAAATAATGGAAACTGCAAATGAAAATTCTAGACAAATTACACAAGGTGCAAAAGAATATGCAGATAACATACTATATGATTTACAAGAAGAATTAGAAAGAATTTTAAAAGAAATTTCTCAAAATAGAAAAGAATTAAAATAGTAGGTGAAACTTATGGAAAAAGATAAAAATAATAAAAAAATAATAATTATTACTTCTGTAATAATTATTATTTTGATTTTGATAGTTATCATATTAGCAATATTTCTAAAAAAAGATAATGAAGAGAATAATAAAAGCATAATTCAAAATCTTACAAAAGAGAATATTGTAAAAAATGATATTATATCCGAAGATGATTACATAATTGTTAAAGATGATCCAAAAGAGAATTTAAATCGTAAATATGGAAAAGTTGAAATAGTATGGATTGACCAAAACAATAATGTTATAGATAAGCCACTTAGTCCATATTTAGGAGGATTAATTCCTGTAAAGTTTAACACTAAAACTAATTTGTTTGAAAAGACCATACAGGATGATGGAAATTGGTACAATTATGATGAGCAAAAATGGGCAAATGCTATAGCAGAAGATGGAAGTTACTTTGTGTGGATACCAAGGTATGCATATAGAATAGTATATTATTCTAATGCACAATATGAAAAAGTGATAGGATTTTGTGACGGAAGAGGAATTACAAAGTTAAATGCAGATTCTACATTGACTAGAATATCTGCCAATAATACAGGAATAAGGGAAACATCAAATCATTACATAGTGCAAAGTGCATTTTCAAAAGATATAGCAAGTGGATATAGAAATGGCGGTTGGAACAAAGATTTAAGTGGAATTTGGGTAGCAAAATATGAAATGAGTATGGAAACAAATGGAGTGCATACAGAAACAACAAATAGTGAAATAGGAAATGTTAAAACAAATAACAATATAAAAGCAGTTAGCAAACCATCAGTCAGTAGTTGGAGAAATATAAACATAAATAATTGTTATTTAAATTCATATAATTATGATAGAAAAAGAGATAGCCATTTAATAAAAAATAGTGAATGGGGAATGATAGCATATTTATCATATAGTAAATATGGAACAAATAGTAGAAGTATATCAGTAAATACAAGTGAAGATTATATAACAGGAGGACATAAAGTAGAAAAATCAGTATATATATCTAATTCAAATCAAAGCACAACAGGAAACGAAACAGGAATATATGATTTTGTAGGCGGAGCATGGGAGTATACTGCAGCATATATAGATAATGGATATGCGGGACTAAAAGAATATGGAGGAGAAACAGAAGAAGACATATATGGAAGTAGAAATTCTAAGTATAAAACAGTATATACACATGATACAAGTGATATAGCAAGTAATTATGACTCAATATTATCAAACAAAAATTATGTATTGTCATCAAAAGTAAGAGGGGATGCAATATACGAAGTTTCAAGTTCTGGATATGGAAACGATGCTTGGAATACAAATTCAAGCTTCTTCCCACAAAGTGATATACCATTTTTTATAAGAGGTGGAGATTATCATATAGGAACAGGAATGGGAATATTTAATTTTAATGGATATAACGGAAGTAGTAATAGTGGCGAAACATATAGAGTGGCATTGGCATTTTAAAAATTGTAGTGCAATGTGGGAATACCTATAATATAAAAATGATAGAGGCGATTTATAATTGCCTCTATTATGAATTAATATCAATATTATATTAGATTTATTTGCTTCATTTCACTTTTTAATACTTCTTTATTTTTATCAGATAACTCTACTAATGGTAGACGAGGCTTTCCAAAATCGTATCCTTTTAAATTCAAAGCGTATTTTACAGGTATTGGATTTACCTCGCAAAATAGCGAATTAATCAAATTTAAAGAATCTAGCTGATTTTTTAAAGCATCTTTAATATTACCATTTAAATAATTTATAACAATATCATGAGTAAGTTTAGGAGCTACATTAGATAAAACAGATATAACGCCTAATCCTCCCAAAGAAAGTATAGGAACAATTTGATCATCATTTCCAGAATATATAGCTAAATTATCTCTGCACAATTCTTTTATTTTAGCTACTTGAGATATATTACCACTAGCTTCTTTTATAGCTACAATATTAGGTATTTTAGAAAGTTCATAGCATGTTTCAGGAGTAATATTTACTCCAGTTCTACTAGGCACATTATATAAGATGATAGGTAATTTAGTAGAATTTGCAATTTCTGTATAATGTGCAACAAGGCCAGCATTAGTAGTTTTATTATAATATGGAGTAACTACTAAACAAGCATCGCATCCAATAGTTTCAGCATATTTTGCAAGTTCTATAGCAGATTTAGTATTATTAGAACCAGTACCAGCAATAACAGGTATCCTTCCATTTACTTGTTTAACAACAAACTTAATAGTTTCTTTCCTTTCTTCATTAGTCATAGTAGCAGATTCTCCAGTAGTACCACATACAACTAATGCATCTACATTGTTAGATATTTGGTCTTCTATCATTTTACCAAATACATCATAGTTAACACCTTCTTCAGTAAAAGGAGTTGCTAAAGCTGTAGCACAGCCTTTAAAAATAATAGATTTCATAATAAAATCCTTTCCTTTACATATAAGCATAAAGATAGATTACAAATTATTGTAATTCCAAAGTCTAGCCTATAGTAATCAAGTTAAATATATCATATTATATTAATATAATCAATTAATTAGAATATAAATAATATTCACAGAGAAAAAATATAAGTCCTGCAACGTGAGTTAATGTATAAAAATTTCGCTACGTCCCAACGGAGCTACCTGCTTCGCTCAATTTTTATACATTTAACTCCCTGCGCGGACTTTAAATTTGATAACTTTGTAGCGAAATCTAAATAATGTAAGAGGAGTGCTTCAACTGTGCGTGACTGCATTTATGTAATATATTTTCATTTATCACAATAATACACAAGATTACATAATACTATTTACATATTTGAAAATACGATGTAAAATAAGTAATCATAAGAATAAAAGGAGGAAAAAATGGGACTAAAAGTTCAAAATGTGACTAAGTCATTTGGAGATAATGCTGCTGTTGACAATATAAATTTTGAAATAAATAAACCAGGAGTATTTGGTTTACTTGGAACAAATGGAGCAGGCAAATCTACTACTATCAGAATGATATTAGGAATATTAAAAAAAGATTCAGGAAATATCAATTGGAATGGAAAGGAAGTAAAAAGAGAAAATGTTAATTTTGGCTATCTTCCAGAAGAAAGAGGTATATATCCAAAAATAAAAATATATGACCAACTAATGTATTTAGCAAAACTAAAAGGAATGAAAAAAGAAGATGCAGAAAATTCATTAAATTATTGGTTAAAAAAATTAGAAGTAGAAGAATATAAAAATTTAGAAGCTGAAAAATTATCAAAAGGAAATCAACAAAAAATACAATTTATAACATCTGTAATACATAATCCAGAGCTTTTAATAATAGATGAACCTTTTAGTGGATTAGATCCAATAAATACAGAACTCTTAAAATCTGCAATTAGTGAATTAGTAGAAAAAGGCACATATATTATAATGTCAAGTCATCAAATGGCATCAATAGAAGAATTTTGTACAGATGTACTAATATTAAATAAGGGAAAAACAGTATTACAGGGGAATTTACAAGAAATAAAAAATGGATATAATGCAAATAGAGTAGAATTAGTAACAAATAAAGATATAAAAGATGAAATACATAAGTCAAATTTAAAAATATTAAAACAATTAGATAATTTATATGATATATCAATACAAAATGAAGAAGAGGCACAAGAACTACTAAAGCTACTAATTGAAAATGGTGTTAAAATAGAAAAATTTGAACTAAAAAAACCAAATCTAAATGATATATTTATAGAAAAGGTAGGTAATAAATAATGAGAAGTTTATTAACAGTTATATCTTTTACAATAAAAGATATGGTAAAAAGAAAATCCTTTATAATATCAAATATAATAATCTTTTTAATGATAATAATAGGATTCAATGTAATTAAATTTTTAGGCAATAGTGAAGATGTAGTAAGTAAAGAAATCATAATAGTAGATAATCAAAACATATTTGAAAATGTATTAGAAAACTATGAAGAACAATATAAAGAATTGGGATATGAAGTCCAAATTGATAAAAATAGTACAAGAGATCAGGTAGAAGAAAAGATAAAAAGTAAAGAATGGGATTCAGTATTAATACTTACAGAAAATGAAAATGGACTTAATTTTGAATATATGCTAGAAGGAATAGGATTTTCATCACAAACACCAACAGATATTATAACTATTTTGCAATCTACATATCAAAATATAGAGTTATCCAAATTAGGAATACCACAAGAAAAAGTACAATCTATTACAAATACTAGCAATATGAAAGTTACTCCAATTTCTTCAGATGAAAGTATTGGAAATATAGGAACAATGATGATATTATCAATAGTTCTATTCTATGCAATATATTTTTATGCATATCAAGTATCAGCAGCGATAACAGTAGAAAAAACTTCAAGGATAATAGAAACTTTAGTAACATCAACAAGTCCAAAAATAATAGTATTGGGTAAAACAATAGGAATAGGATTAATAGGAATTCTGCAAACTTTAGTCACAATAGCAGTAGCAGCTGTATGTGCAAAAGTATTTTTGCCAGAGGAATTGGTATCTTCAATATTTGAAATGACAAATTTAAATGCTGGAGTAATACTTACAATAGCAATTTACTATATTTTAGGATATTCTTTATATGCTATGCTGTATGCATTAACAGGGTCAACTGTTTCAAAACCAGAAGAAGTTCAATCAGCAAATGGGCCAGTAGCAATACTTGCAGTAGTAGGATTCTACTTATCATATTTTACTATGATGAATCCAACAAGTAGCTTAAATAAAATAGCATCATTAATACCAATATCTTCACCATTTTGTATGCCATTTAGGGCTATGATGGGACTATCTAATATAGGAGAAATACTAATATCAGTAGTAATATTATTAATAACAATATTTATAATAGCAAAAATATCTATAAAAATATATTCTTCAGCAATTTTAAACTATGGAGAAAAAATAAATATAAAGAAAATGATAAAAATGTATAAAAGTAAGTAAAAAAAGTGGCCCATATTTGAGCCACTTTTTCCATACACAAAATATATGTAATTAATCTTTTATTCCAAATATAAATTTAACAAATCCTCTTAAAAATTTTGGAACTTTTTTTACAACAATAGTCATAACCCCTCCTTACTTCTGAAATAAACAAATTAAACCTACCAAAATAATTATGCAACCTATGATAAATAGCCAACCGGATATTGGAAGTAATAACACAAGCAAAACCCCTAATCCAAAACCAACGAGGCAAGTTGCAAGTAGTTTCTTTAGTATTCTACCCATATATTACCTCCTTGCTACATTATATGTAAATAAATAAAAAAAGTTACATAAGGTTATAATAAGTGAATTATATAAAAATATAATACAATAAACATTAATTAATTTTAAAAAAGTATTCACTAAAAAAATCTTTTGTGTTATTATATATTTGTACATGGAAAGGAAAGAAAAATAATGGAAGAAAATAAAGAGAAAAAGAAATCAAAAGTATTTAGAATAGTATTAAGAATATCAATAGTATTGATCGCATTAGTAATTATGCTATTTGTAATAAAAATAGCACCAAACTATACAAAAGATGAATTTTCAGATAGGACAAACTTAATTATAAATAATAATAATATAACAAGAAACTTGAAATCAGAAATAATAATTGAAGATGGAGTAATATACCTTTCTACAGATGATGTAAAAAACTTTTTTGATGAATATTTATTAGTAGAAAAGGAAAATAAAAGAGTTATTACAACATCAAATACAAAAACAGTTGTAATTCCATTAAGTGGAAAAAGCATATATGTAAGTGGAAAAAATGTGGAAATAGCACATGAAATAATCGAAAGAGAAGAAAAAATATATATGCCAATGACAGATTTAATAGGTATATATAATATAGACATAAAGTATTCAGAAAATACAGATGTTGTAACAATAGATTCACTTAATAGAAAATGTGTGACAGCAAAAGCAACTAAAAATACAGAAATAAAATATAAAGCAACTATATTTTCAAAAAATGTGGACAAGGTTCAAGCAGGAGATACTTTAATTTTGATACAAGATAAAGAAGGAAAAAATGTAATTGTAGAAGACTATATACAAGTAAGAACTTCAAATGGAAAAATTGGATATATAAAAAGAAACAAAATAGAAGAAGAGACAATTGTGAGAACAGCAGAAGAATTAAAAACTAATATAGATGGAAAAGTAAGTTTAGTATGGGATTATTATTCACAATATGTTACAGCACCAAATAGAACAGGAGAAATAGAAGGAATAAATGTAGTTTCACCATCATTTTATGAAATATCATCAAGTGGTGATTTACACTCAAATATAGGCATAGAAGGACAAAGGTACATTAATTGGGCTCATGCCAATGGGTATAAAGTATGGCCAATGGTATCTAATAGTGAATTAGGGGACTTAGATGCTATGTCTAAAATATTATCAAAATTTGAAACTAGAGCATATTTAATAGAAAATATAGTAAAAGAGCTTGTAAATGCAAAGGTAGATGGAGTAAATATAGATTTTGAAAACATGTATAAAGCAGATAAGGATAATTATTCAAGATTCTTAATTGAACTTGCACCAAGGTTAAAAGAAAATGGACTAACATTGTCTGTAGATGTAACAGCTCCAGATGGATCAGAAACATGGTCATTGTGCTTTGATAGAAACGTAATAGGAAATGTAGCAGACTATATAATATTTATGGCATATGATCAAAATGGAGTATCATCTACAAAAGCAGGAACAGTTGCAGGTGCAGATTGGGGAGAATTAAATATTAAAAAGTTTTTAGGACAAGAAGGAGTAAAAAGTGAAAAAATAATATTAGGAATACCATTTTATACAAGGCTTTGGAAAGAAACAGACGGAACATTAACAAGTTCTGTTGTAAATATGAGAAGTGTACAAATACCTGAAGGAGTAGAAGCAGTATGGGATGAAAATACAAAACAAAATTACATTGAATATGAAAAAGATGGTACCACATATAAGATGTGGATTGAAGATGAAGAATCTATAAAAGCAAAACTTGATTTAATAAATGAATATAATTTAGCAGGAGCAGGATTCTGGTCAAAAGATAGAGAAACTAATACAATATGGAGCGTAGTAGCAGAAAAATTAGGAATTTAAAGTAATATATATAAAATCACCTGAATATAATATATTAAGGTGATTTTTTTATGAATATAGGATATATAAAATTAGACAAGCTAAATAAGATTCAGTACATATTTAGAAATACATTTAAGATTATTAATAAACAAAATAATTGTTATTACATTCCATCAAATAACAAAAAAATATTAAATAAATTAAAAGAAAGACTAGAAAAAGATAAGATAGATTATATAGTAAAAGAAGAGGGGATAAATTGTGAATACAAAGAACCAAATGGTAAATATATTGTAAAATATATTTTGCCTGAAATTGTAAAAGAATGCTTAATGAAACTAGAAAAAGAAGAAAAACTAGAAGAAATATACATATGCGTAGAAAAATTTACAAAGGAAAACATACAAATAGTAGAAGAAATGTGTGAAAATGTAAAAGTAGTAAATATAGTAACAAGTAATATAAGGCAATTTCAGGAATTAGAAAAGAGATTAGAAAAAAGAGAAGTATATATTACTGTATCAAACAATAAAAGGAAATCGCTAAAAAGAGCAAATGTAATTGTAAATATAGATTTTGACGACTTTAAAAGCTATAATGTAAATCGAAACTCAATTATAATAAATACAAAAGAAGAATTTAATTTACTAAAAGACTTTGAAGGAATTTGTATAGAAAGAGTAGAAGTATGTACAAATAAGGTAATGAGAATTTTTAGTGAAATGGAAAATATCAATAAAAGTAAATTAATAGAGACAGAAATTATGAAATTAAAAGAATATTTACAAAAAAGAGAAATGATTAAAACTAATAAACTAGAAATAAGAAAAATATATGGAAGAAGAAATGAAATAGAATCAAAGGAATTTGAAAATATGAAAAGGAACTTCAACCAAAGGGGACGTTCTTTTTTGGTTGAAAATTGAGGTAAATACTGCAAATAAAGGAAAGGAAATGCACAAGTGATTACCAATCAACTTTAGGAATAACACTAATAGCATTAGTTGTAACAATAGTAGATGGAATATCAATAAACTTAAGTATAGGAGAAAATGGCTTGTTTGAAAGAGCAAACAAGGATAAAGATAAATATATGATATACGATATATAAAAATTAAATATACTTATTAAGAAAAATGTAGAAAAAATGTAAATAAAATGGTATAATATATAAAATATGAAAAAGGAAAAAACAAATGAAAAACGCTAAAATCCTTGAGACTATAATATATATATATCGTAAGGTGCATTAAATTAATATTATGTAAATATAATGAACCATGTTTTTTAGAATGATCTAAAAAGCATGTTTTTTTGTATCAATTGTAGCGAAAGCTATTAATTGTAGGAACTTAGTTAAAATAGTAAAGAAATCTAACTAAGTTAAATTAAAAAATGTGTTAAGTAATATAAATACTAATATTCTAAAAGAAAACAAGTTTTCAACCAAAAAGGAACGTCCCCTTTGGTTGAGATTAAATGAAGGAGGATAAATAAAATGATAAAAAATGCAAAAGCTATGAAAAACAACCGTAGGGGCGACTATCAGTCGCCCGCAGGAATAACACTTGTAGCATTAGTAATTACGGTAATAGGCAGTAATGGTAAATATGAAAATTAATGATATAACTAATAAAAAAAGTAGAAAAGTAGGAAATGTAAAGAGATCTATTAGATATCGCATAATGCAATTTGTATCATGCTAAAAGCTACACTTTTAGGTAGTTATTGGGAGATGAGATATCGAGCTGATACTGCAAAATTTATAAAAAGTAAATTTTATAAATAGTAATAGAAATATATGAAAAATAATTGGCAAAAGAAATCTAAAGAAATAAAATATAAAAGTAAATAAAAGATAAAATATGTACATTGGAAAAAATAAAAAGTTACTAAAATAGAAAAAAGTCTATGTATTTTATTGAAAAATTTACATAAAATAAGAATGAAAAAGTAAGAAAAAATAGATAAAAATCAAAGGAGAAAAGATATGGCAGAAAACAAAAAATTTAGTAACATCAAAGGTATAACATTAATAGCACTTGTAGTAACAATAATAGTGCTGTTAATATTAGCAGGAATAGCAATAAGCTTAACAGTAGGAAATAATGGGTTATTTGCAAGAGCAAAAAATGCAGCAAATACGTGGAGAGAAGCAGAAGTAAATGAAGTAAGTGAAATGAAAAACTTTGAAGATGTATATGATGAAACATTAAAGAATTTAGGATTAGATGGAAATGGAGGAGGAAATAAAAAGCCAATAGGAGAAATAACAGGAGAAGAAAAAACAAATACAGAAACAACAGATAAAGAAGGAAATAGAGTAGTAGTACCAGCAGGATTTAAAGTAGTAAATCCTGAAAGCACAGTAGAAGAAGGAATAGTAATAGAAGATGTAAGTGCAAATAATAGTGATACAGTTGGAAACCAATTTGTATGGATATCATGTACTTTAGATGGAGCAAATAATACATTAAAATATGATAGATATGCATTTACAAGAGATGATTGGAGTTTTAGACAATCATTTGTATTAGGATCAAATGGAGAGAAAGAAAAAGATACTGATGGAAGTTATAAAATACAAAATGCAAATAATACATCATATTATTATCATGAAGCAATGCCAGAACAAGAAAGAATAAGTATAGAGAAATATGAAGGATATTATATAGGCAGATATGAGGTTGGAACAGACAGTGCAAGAAGTTCAACTAGTAAAGACAATATAACAGCAACTGCAAGAATAAAAGAAAATTTGCCAGTGTATAATTATGTGTCAAGAGATAAGGCAGTAACAATAGCAGAAAGAATGTATACAGGAAAGTCAAAATTATGTAGTAGTTATGCGTGGGATACAGCATTACAGTTTATTGGTGGAACATATGCAGTAAATAGTGAGGGAGAGAATTGTGGGACTGGCAAATTAGAAAATACAGGATATTATGCAATAAAAAACATCTATGATATGGGAGGAAATGTTGGTGAATGGACAACAGAAACCTTTACCTATTCTGGCTCTCCTTGCGTTATTCGTCGGTGGCATTTACAACAGTGATCCCCTTTACTTTCCAGCAGGCCATCGTAATTTCAGCGATACCAGTTCTTTCGACAACATTGGCTTGAGGTGCACTTTATATATGTAGACCTGAGTCCTAATAGTAACCAATAATAAAGAAGTAGAGAAGATTAGCCATTAAAGAACAGATGGCGGAAGTAGTTTTACGTAGCAAAATACTAATTTTTGTAGAACAAGTTCTACAAAAATTGGTAAAAAACTAACGTTGTACTGTACAACTAACATTGTACAGCTTTTTTGCGTTTGCAAAAAAATGTAAATATAAAATAAAAAGGTGGGAAAGAATGAAATTTTATGAAGAAGTAAAAAAATTACAAGAAAAAAATAAAGAGAAAATAGTAATGATAAAAAATGGAATATTTTTTATAGCAGTTGGAGAAGATGCATTAATATTAGAAAAGATATTTCACTTAAAACCAGTATGTTTTAAAGAAAATGTATGTAAATGTGTAATACCAGTAAAGAGGGTAGAAAAATATGTGAAGGCAGTAGAAGAAAGAGAATTGAGCTTAGTGTTATACAATTATGATAAAAATGGAGGAAATAAGATAGAAGAAAATATATACAATGAAAGTATTAGTATTAAAGATATTTGTTCCTTCCTAAATAGTAGGTAAAAATGAGACAGTAAAATATATATTAGTAGATAAAATTTGAATATACGTATTTTACAAACTATATAAAGGAAAATAAAATGAATATATGTTTTTTATATGGAAAGATAATAAGTGAAATAGATTTTAAATTTATAATAAATAGTAAAAATGTATCAGTAGTAAGGTTTGATATAATATTAAGAAATAATAGCATTATAAGAGTAAAAGCATATAATAAGCTTGCAGACTATTGTTACAAAAATTTTAAAAAATATGATAAGATTTACATATATGGTAAAATAGTGAATAATGAAATAAGAATAAAAGAAATACAAAAAAATATATAAAATTTACCACTATCATCTATTACGACAATAATAGTATTACTAATACTAGCAGTAATAGCAATAAATTTAAGCATAGGTGAAAATGGGCTATTTTCAAGAGCAAAAGAAGCAAAAGAAAAATATGAAGAGGCACATCTTGCAGAACTAAAAGTATCAAATGAATTAGAAAAACAATTAACAGATTATAATAAAGGATTACCAGATAATTTAGAAAATACAGAAGCAGGAATAGAAGTAAAAATACCATCAGAATGGTATACTACAACACAAGCATATGTATCAACAGAAAATGGGGAAATAGTAAAGAAGCCATTGAAAGTAGCAAGTGTAACAGCAATAGCAACAGGAAATGGAGAAACAGTACCAGTGCCAATAAGATTTTACTATGTAGGAGGAACAAAAAGTACAGGAGTAGTAATATCAGATAATATATCAGATAAAAATAAATATGCAAATTACACACCATCAGGAGAAGTAAGAGAAGGAATCCCAACAGGAGTAGCATATAATGCAGATGGAACAGTAAATGCAGATGGTTCAGAATTAAATGAAAATCAATTTGTATGGATACCAGTAACAGAAAGTGAATATAAAAAGAAAATATGGGGAAATAATGCAAATGGATCAGATACATGGAATGCAACATGGGAAAAACAAACTAATACAGCAGAATTACCACAAATACAAAAATATGGAGGCTTCTATATTGGAAGATATGAAGCAGGAACAAGAAATATAAACTTATCAACAGGAATAAACTTTGCATCAGCAAATACAGCAACAGGTTGGATAAATGATAATTTTTCAATAAGAGAAGGATTAAATCATACAGCATCAGGAAAAATAACAACAAAAGCAGGAGAAATACCATATTATCATGCAGATTATGAAACAGCATTGCAATTAAGTAATAATATGTATAGAACAGAATATGTACAAAGTGGATTGGCAACAGGAACAATGAGGGATGCCATAATGAAATTTATAGCAAATGGAAATGATGATACAGTTACAAAAAGTACATGGGGAAATTATACAGATGGACATAAACATATACTACAGGAAAAGGTAGATTTGGGGCAGTAAATTCAACCAATGGTGTAATTTCAGCATTTGCCAAAAGTGATGGAACATATAATTATGGAATAAAAACATCAGGAATATCTGAAGATGTAAAAAAGAAGAATTTATATGATGTAGCAGGTAATTTATGGGAATGGACACAAGAAGCATCTTACCCCAACAATACATTAGAGTCATACATGCTTCGTGGGGGTAGCTTCGACCACAGCACTTCCGACCGCCCTGCGTGCTACCGTGGTCGCGACACTGCGACTAACACTCGCGCGAACTACGGTTTTCGCCCTGCACTTTATATAAAGTAGGACTTAACCCTGTAAATTACAGAACTCATTTCCTTCAAGTTGCCTAATATAAACTTAATCAAAAAGTGTCTAACTTTTTGGGTTCAGTTTAGTGATGGAGTGTCATTAATTTTGTATAATTTAATTACCTTATGGTAATTATTAATATATTAACCTATCAATGTACTCAAACTATGTTGACAGGTTAATTATATTCTAACTTTATACATGATTTCAAGTTCTCCTATTTATCCCATTCTGCTACCTTACTTGTCGAATTCTTTGCTATTCTTTTTGTCGCTAAATACAACAGATTGTACACTTTGATATACATTTATTTCTTTATTTAATCTCCTATATCCACTATTTAAATTTTATATTGTATTTGTTGTGTATATCATTTTTCTTATCTTTGGATTAAATTTGTAAAATGAATTAATATGGTAATTTAAGCTAAATATTTTTAGTTTTTTTATAAAAATATTGAAAAAATAAGGAAAAGTAAGTATAATAGAAAAGTAATATTATTTAAGGAGAAAAATATGTACAGAAGTAATAATTGCAATGAGTTAAATATAAAAGATGTAGGAAAAGAAGTAAAACTTGCAGGTTGGGTACAGAGAATTAGAAATTTAGGTTCTATGCAATTTGTAGATTTAAGAGATGAATATGGAATAACACAAGTTGTTATTACAGAAGAAAATATAAAAAAAGAAATGGAAAATGCAAATCCAGAATCAGTAATTAGTGTTACTGGTACTGTTTTAGAACGCTCAAACAAAAATTCTAAAATACCAACAGGAGAAATAGAAATAGAAGCCAAAAAAATTGAAATTTTAGGAAAATGTAAAAGTATACTGCCATTTGAAATAAATTCAGATAAAGCAGATATCCAAAACGTTAGAGAAGACTTAAGATTACAATATAGATATCTAGATTTAAGAAATGATAAAATTCATAAAACAATTTTATTACGTTCAAAAATAATGAGATCAATTAGAAACAAAATGGATGAATTAGGATTTAGTGAAATACAAACTCCAATACTTGCAAATTCATCACCAGAAGGTGCAAGAGATTATTTAGTACCAAGTAGATTACATAGTGGTAAATTTTATGCACTTCCACAAGCACCACAACAATTCAAACAATTATTAATGATATCTGGATTTGATAAATATTATCAAATAGCACCATGCTTTAGGGATGAAGATCCTAGAGCAGATAGAGCACCAGGAGAATTTTATCAATTAGACTTTGAAATGGCATTTGCTACACAAGAGGATGTATTTAATGTCATAGAAAATGTTATACCAGCAGTATTTAAAGAACATACAAATTGGAATGTAGACGAAGGTCCATTTGTAAAAATTCCATATAAAGAAGCAATGGAGAAATATGGGATAGATAAACCAGATTTAAGAAATCCATTAATAATTCAAGATGCTACAAACTTGTTTAAAAATACAGAATTTAATGCCTTCAAAGAAAAAACAATAAAAGCAATAGTAGTACCAAATGGAGGAGATCAGGGAAGAAAATTTTTTGATAACATGTCAGAATTTGCAGTAAAAGAATTTGGAGCTAAGGGACTTGCATGGGTTAAAGTAGACGAAGAAAATAATGTAGTAGGTGGAATATCTAAATTTGTAACAGATGAAATAAAAACAGAATTAGGTGCAAAAACAGGAGATAGTATATTTTTTATAGCAGATGAATTTAAAACAGCTCAAAAAATTGCAGGATTGGTTAGAATAGAATTAGGAAAAAGATTAGACTTAATAGAAAAAGATGTATACAAATTTTGTTTTATAGTAGATTTCCCAATGTATGAATATAATGAAGAAGAAGAAAAAATAGACTTTAATCATAACCCATTTTCAATGCCACAAGGAGGAATAGAAGCTTTAGAAACAAAAGATCCTTTAGATATACTTGCATATCAATATGATTTAGTATGTAATGGATATGAAATGGCATCAGGAGCAGTAAGAAATCACAGTCCAGAAATTATGCTGAAAGCATTTCAAATTGCAGGATATAAAGAAGAAGACATTATCAAAAAATTTGGAGCATTATATACAGCATTTGAATATGGTACTCCACCTCACGCTGGAGCCGCTCCAGGATTAGATAGAATGGTAATGCTAATTGCAAATTCAGATAATATCAGAGAAGTTATAGCATTCCCTAAAAATAAAAAAGCAAGAGATGTAATGATGAATGCACCAAGTAAAGTAACAGATGAACAATTAAAAGATGTACATATACAAATAACTGAAGAAGAGGAAGAAGAACAATAATATACTAATTATAGTAAATATTATATAATAATTAAAAATAAAAAAGGAAAAAATAACAAGTGAAAAACGCTAGAGTACTTGATACTGTATATATATATATATATATCGTAAGATTTAATGAAATAGAATTACGTAAACATAGGAAACTATGCTTTTTAGAGGAATCTAAAATGCATAGTTTTTTTGCATGGAGAAACCCAACCAAGGGGGACAGTCATCCTTTTGGTTGAAATCCAACCAGAGGGGACGTTCTTTTTTGGTTGAAAATCAATCAAAGATAGATATACCAACTGATTCGGAGGAAGGGAGATAAATCGGATGAATAAAATTAAAAAATATAATAAAAATTATAGTAAAGATGAAAACTATGATATAACTTATTCAAAATTTTGTAAGTCTAAAGGAATAACATTAGTAGCATTAATTATAACAATAATTATAATGCTTATATTAGCAGGAATAACATTAAATTTAACATTAGGAAATGGTGGATTATTTAGTAGGGCAAAAAATGTTACTGAAAAATGGAGAGAAGCAGAGATAAAAGAAAAAGAAGATTTAAGAAAAATAACAAATGAAATGAAAATAAATAAAGAAAAAATAGATATATTACCACCAAAAATGTTTATTCCAATAATAAGTGCAACTGACAATAGTATTACAATAGAGGCGTTTACTACAGACTGTGAAGAAACAGACGAAAGTTCAAGTAGTGGAATAGGAGGATATAGTTTTAGTAAAGATAATGGATTAAACTGGACAGAATATCAAGAAAACGGAAAATATATTTTTAATGAATTAATACCAGGAGAAACATATATTATAAAGGTAAGAGTAAGAGATAAATCAGCAAATGAAACTGTGTCAGCTGGAATTTCAAAAAGGATAGGAATACAATTATTTCCTAATAATGTAACATTTAGTATATTATATTATGCACATAGCACAACAAATGTAGGATCTGGAACTGTTACATCAACCAAAACAACAATGTCAAGGACATCTTGCAGTGGTAGCAAATGTGAGGTGTATTTTAGAACAATATATGATTTAACAGGCTATAGCAAAATATATTTTACATATACACAAAATAATTATATTGCATTAACAGATAATCCACCAAAAATAAAAATAGAGGGAAAAGAAACCAATGAACATAGAACAGCTGGAACATATACAGAATATTTAGATATTTTATCAATGAATGGAAATAAAACTATAGAAATTTTGTCAACATATTGGAATTTTTATGTTAGCAAAGTATGGTTAGAATAGTATAAATAATAAAATTTAAAAATGGAAAGACTATGCCTCTAAAATTGCTTAGGAGGTGTAATCTTTTCTTTATTTTCAACCAAAAAAGACTGTCCCCTTTGGTTGGATTTCAACCAAGAGAATGACTGTCCCCTTTGGTTGGATTTGGTTGATTATTTTTTTATATAATCTTGCAATATATTTAACTTTGTGGTATAAAATAAATGGAGAATTATATGAAAAACATAAAAGACTATGATATAGACAAACTAAAAGAGGAACTTATATACTTAGGGGAGAAAACATTTAGAGCAGAACAAATATTTAAATGGGTATTTGTAGAAAAGGTAAAAAGTTTTGATGAAATGACAAATTTATCATTAGAACTTAGGGAAAAATTAAAACAGCATTATGATATTTGTAATTTTGAAATAGTAAAAATGCTAGAATCAAATGATGGAACAAAAAAATATCTATTTGGATTAAATGATGGTAATGCAATAGAGTCTGTACTTATGCAATATCATTTTGGAAAAACTGTATGCGTGTCATCACAAATTGGATGTAAAATGGGTTGTAAATTTTGTGCCTCTACGGGAATACCATTTATAAGGAATTTGACTTCAGGAGAAATAGTAGAACAAATTATAAGAATAGAACAAGATATTAATGAGAAAATATCTAATGTAGTTTTTATGGGAATTGGTGAACCATTTGATAATTATGATAATGTAATAAATGCTATAAAGATATTGAACAATCAAAAAGGGTTAAATATTGGTGCGAGACATATAAGTGTATCAACTAGTGGAATAGTACCAATAATTTACAAATTTGCAGATGAAAATGTTCAATGTACATTATCAATATCACTGCATAGTGCAAATAATGAGACAAGAAGTAGTATGATGCCAGTAAATAATGCATATAATATACAAGAGTTGATTAAAGCTTGTAAATATTATATACAAAAAACTAATAAAAGAATTTCCTTTGAATATGCACTGGCAAAAGACAATAATGATAATAAAAAGGCTGCAGATGAACTTATAAATTTATTACATAACATGCTATGTCATGTAAATCTGATACCAATAAATAAGATTGAAAACGGAAAATATGTAAAAGCATCAAATGAAAATATTATAAAATTTAGAGATTATTTAAATGATAATGGTATTACAGCAACTATAAGGAGAGAGTTGGGTTCTGACATAAATGCAGCTTGTGGACAACTTAGAAGAAAAAATCTACAAAAATAGGAGGAAAAGATGGAGGCTTTTGCAGCTTCAGATGTGGGAAAAAACAGAGAAATAAATGAAGATTATTATTATATATCTAAATCAGAAGATGATATAAAATTATATATTGTAGCAGATGGTATGGGAGGATATAATGGTGGAGAAATTGCAAGTCACTTAGCAGTAAATTCAGCACATAATTATATAGTAAGCAATTTTGAAAAAGCGAAGGGAGAAAAAGAAACACTATTAAACTTAGTAAAAAGTAGTTCCCAATATGCTAATATGATAGTTTATGAAAAGGCTAAACAAAATGAAGAACTAAAAAATATGGGAACAACATTGGATATATGTTTAATATACAATAATAAAGCTTTTATATCACATATAGGTGATAGCAGAATATATAGATTTAGAAAAGAATTTATTAGAAAACTCACAAAAGACCATAGTTATGTACAACAATTAGTGGATGAAGGGAAGATATCACAAGAAGAAAGCATTAATCATCCTAAAAAAAATATGTTAATAAAAGCGTTAGGTTGTACAGAATATATAGAACCAGATGCAATGATAAAAGGATTTATAAAAGATGATATAATATTGATGTGTACAGATGGTTTAACAAATATGGTAAAAGAAGATGAAATATTTAGAATTATAAAACAGGATAGTGCAAATCCATCAAAAGAATTAGTTAATAAAGCAAATACTAATGGTGGACTAGATAATATTACAGCAGTAATCATAAAGTGAGGGAGAATGTGATTATGAATTTAATTGGTAAGATAATAGGAAACAGGTATGAAATTTTAGAAGAAGTTGGATTAGGAGGAATGGCAACAGTATATAAGGCAAAGGATCATGTCTTAAATCGATTTGTAGCAGTTAAAGTATTAAAAGATGAATTTACAACAGATAATGAATTTGTAAAAAGATTTAATACAGAAGCTCAATCAGCTGCAAGTATATCTCATCCAAATATTGTTTCAATATATGATGTAGGTCATGAGGATGAAAATAATTTATATTATATTGTTATGGAACTTGTACAAGGAAAAACACTAAAAGAAATAATTGATATAGAAGGCGTTTTAGGTTGGAAATGGGCCATAAATATAGCAATACAAATAGCATCAGCGTTAGAAATTGCACACAAAAATGGTATAGTCCATAGAGATATTAAACCACATAATATTATAATAACAGAGGATGGGATTGCAAAAGTAACAGATTTTGGAATTGCAAAAGCAGTCTCTAATTCTACTATTACAGCATTTGGAACAACAATAGGATCAGTACATTATTTTTCGCCAGAACAAGCTAAGGGAAGTATAACAGATGCAAAATCAGACTTATATTCATTAGGTGTAGTTTTATATGAAATGGTAACAGGAAAGGTTCCATTTGATGCAGATACACCAGTATCAGTAGCTCTAAAACATATGCAAGAAAATCCAAAAGAACCAATAGAACTAAATGAAGATTTACCAACAGCTATAAATCAAATAATAGTAAAAGCAATGCAAAAACAACCATCTGCTAGATATCAATCAGCTACAGAAATGTTGCATGATTTAAGTGAATCCCTAAAAGATCCAGATGGAGATTTTGTAATTATAGAAAATAAAGATGGTGGATATACAAGAGTTATGAAAGCTGTTTCAGGTGAAAAAGAAAATGAAAAAAAATCAGAAGTAAAAACAAAGAAAAATTTCTTTGCAGAACATCCAAAAACCAAAATAGCAATTATAATTTTAAGTTTAGTTTTACTATTTGTAATAGTATTTTTAATAACGAAAATAGTTATAGATGGTGGAGTTACAAAAAAAGTTAATATGCCTAATTTTGTTGGTAAAACACAAGAAGAAGCAGAGTCAGAAGCAGAAAGTTTAAAAATTAGATTACAAATTGAGGAAATAGCAAGCAGTGAAGTAGAACAAGGAAAAGTAATATCACAAGATCCTGAATATAAAGAAATAAAAATAAAAGAAGGCACTGTTATAAAAATAAAAGTAAGTAAAGGGCCTGAAACAGTAGAATTACCTAAATTAGAAGGACAAAAAATTGAAGATGCAAGGCGTACAGCAGAAACATTGGGAATTACATTAGAAGAAGAAACGGAAAGAAGTGACAAAGTAGAGGAAGGATATATAATAAGACAAGATACACCAGTAGGAACATTAGTAAAATCAGGAGATAAGGTAACTGTTCATATAAGTTCAGGAATAGAAAAGGTTAAAGTTCCAACAGTTGAAGGTATGGATGAAGGAACAGCAGTAGCAACATTAAGAAATGCAGGACTTGATCCAGTTATAAAATATGAAAGTAATGAAGAAAAAGAAAATGGAAAAGTAATATCACAAAGTATAGAAAGAGATACTGAAGTAGCTAAAAATTCTAAAATAGAAATAGTAGTTAATAAAATAGTAAAAGAAGAAAAAACAGTAAATATAATAGTAGATGTTAAGTCAATAGTGGGTACAGGATCACAAAAAGCTAATACTACAAATGAAACAGATACAGCACCAGATAAAGTAAATGTAACGATTTTAGTAGATGGATCTGAAAAAACTGCTGTTCAAGTAAGTACAAATAATTCAAGCTATAAAGCATATTCATATAAAGGAACAGGTACACATGAAATTACAGTAAAGGTAGGATCATCATATACTAGAACAAGAAAAATTAATTTTGATGAATCAGATAACAATAGACAAGTAATATTTGATAAAAATACAGGAAATGACTAATGAAATTTATGGAAAAGGGAAAATTCCCTTTTCCACTTTTAAAAATTAAAAAATGGAGAATAAATGAAAGCAATTATTATACAAAATATATCAAATAGTTATAAGGTAGTAGATGAAAATGGAGAAGTACATATTTGTACAGCTAGAGGAAAGTTTAAGAAAAATGAAATTATTCCTATAGTCGGAGATAGAGTAGAGATTGAAAATAATACAGTAGTAACTATTGATCACAGAGTAAATTATATAAAAAGACCAAGGATATCTAATGTGACTCAAATAGTATTTGTTGTTTCAACTAAAAATCCTAAACCAGATTTATTATTACTAGATAAACAATTAAGTTTTGCTGAAAATTTAGGAGTAAAAGTAGTAATTGTATTTAATAAATGTGATCTTCAAGATAGTAAAGAATTAGAAAATATTTATGAAAATATACGGATACAAAGTAATTCCTATGGAAGCAAAAAATGGTGTAGGTATAGATATTCTAAAGAAATATTTAAAGGATAATATCACAGTATTTTCAGGAAACTCTGGAGTAGGAAAATCTACAATAGTTAATAATCTATTTAATGAAATTAAGACAGAAGAAGGAGAAATAAGCAAAAAAAATAAAAGAGGAAAGAATACAACAACTGCAGTAACTTTATATGAGTTAGAAAAAAATACATATATAGCAGATACTCCAGGATTTTCAACATTTGATATTTCAGAGATAGATCATACAAATTTAGATAAAGAATTTAAAGAATTTTTACCATATATAGCGAATTGTAAATATGTAGGTTGTAGCCATATATATGAAGATATATCAGAATGTGCTATAAAATTAGCAGTTAAAGAAAATAAAATTGAAAATCAAAGATATGATAACTATAGGAAAATATATGAAGAATTAAAAGAAAAATATAAAAGGAGATTTAATTAATGGAAATATCAACTTCTATTTTAAATGTAAAAGAAGAAAATATAATGCAGACAATATATAATTTAGAGGTAGCAAATACAGACTATTTTCATATAGATGTAATGGATGGAAGATTTGTTAAAAATGATACATCAGAAATGATGAGAAAATATTGCGAATATTTAAATCAAATTACCAATTTACCACTAGATGTACATTTAATGGTAGAAAATATAAATGAATACATAGATAGTTATCTTATATTTAATCCTAATATAATAACATTTCATTATGAAGCATGCAAAAATAGTGAAGAAGTAAAAAAGTATATTATGAACATAAAAGAAAATAATTGCAAAGTAGGATTAGCAATAAAGCCAAATACAAATATAGAGGAAATAGAAGAATTCTTGCCATATATAAATTTATTGCTCTTAATGTCTGTTGAACCAGGAAAAGGTGGACAAGAGTTTATAGAAAATACACTAGAAAAGATAAAAATAGCAAAAAATAAAATAGATAGTTTAAAGTTAGAAACAGATATTGAAGTAGATGGTGGGATAAATATTGAAAATATAAAAAAAATTAAAGACAGTATGGCAACAATAGCAGTAGTAGGCACAGCTATAATTAATTCTAAAGACTATAAATATACAATAAAAAAGCTTAAAGAGTAATGTGTAATAACAAAGAAAAACTGTTCTTATATTTAGTATAATAAAAAACGTTTGGCGAATTTTGCAGATATTTGACGAACGATTTTTGTTGCTTTTAGCATGTTTTTGTAATATAATCTATTATTAAATCTTAAATTTTTAAATAGAATAAAATTGTAGGGTCGACCATCAAAAATATCGTAGAGGCGATTGAGGTGTGCCCGCAGAATTATATACAGGAAAAGGCAAATGGAAAGTAAAAGAAAGAATAGAAGAAACAGAGGAAAAAATAGAAGGAATAAAAGAAGAAAGCTTTAGTAAATATAAAGCAGTAGATATAAATAAGTATGAAGAAAAAGAAATACTAGAAAAAGAAGGATCATTATACAAAATAATATTACTAGATAGAGCAAAAAACAAAGAAAAAACAGAAGAAGTCTATAAAAAAGTATAAAAAAGCAAATTAACAAAAGAAGAAATAGAAAATCTAGATATATATAGTGCAAATATATTAATAAATGTTTTGAGAGAAAATAAACTAAAAGAAATAAATAAAAAATATATAAAAGGAGGCAAAAATATGTTAGCAGAAACATAAAAAAAAGAAATGAGAAAAACAGATGAAGAATTAGAAAAAAATAAAGAATAAAGTATAATATCTATAAAATAAGAATTAGAATAATAAAAACTATACATTTTTAGTAAGACTAAAAAGTATAGCTTTTAAATATATAAATTTATTTCGTTTTATTTTTACAAAAATCTTTAATAGAACAGTTTTCACATTTAGGATTTCTTGCAATACAAGTTTTTCTTCCATGCCATACTAATAAATGATTTACATCATAAAAATATTTTTTAGGAAATACTTTTATTAGATCTTGTTCAATTTTTAATGGATCAGTTTCTTTAGAAAAACCAATTCTATTAGAAATTCTTTTAGCATGTGTATCAACAGCAATGCCTTGAGGATTGTGAAAAGCCTCAAGCATGATGACATTTGCACTTTTTCTCCCAACACCAGGTATTTTTATAAGTTCCTCCATTGTATTAGGAACTACACCATCATAAACTTCTACAATCATTTTACTAGCAGCTTTTAAGTTTCTCGCTTTAGCTTTGTAAAAGCCACAAGGATGAATTAATTCTTCTAAAGTATTAATATCCATTTTATAAAAATCATAAACAGTAGGATATTTTTCAAAAATAGCAGGAGTAGTTTTATTAACCCTTTCATCTGTACATTGTGCAGAAAGTACAACAGAGACTAACATTTGAAAAGGTGTAGAAAAATCCAAACTACAAGTAGCATCAGGATAATCTTTTTTCAAACTTTCAATAATTTGTATAGCTGTATCTTTTTTCATTATATATCTCCTAAATTAAGTTTTAATTATTATACAAAAAAATAATAGAAATAGCAAATTCCATTCTTAATGTTATTATAATAGCTAAATTTAAGTATATTACATAAGCAAAGCCCGAATCGCGACCAAACGTAGCCTTTTAGGCGAAGTGCGATTGAAGCAATCATTATATATCTGCGCAGAAAATCTTTGATTTTCTTGTGCAAAGGAAGACGTGCGACAACAAGAGCAAGTGTTGTAATATAGTTAAATTTAACTACTATAGAATACAAAATATAATGCATTTATTATATTAGCAAAATTCAATTATTAATTGACAAAGAAAAAGAATAATTAGTATAATTAATGTGCGTAAAAGTAAAGAAAAAAGGAGGTCTTTTATGAATAAAGTAAATGTTGTTTTAGGAAGTTTTTACGGAGATGAGGGAAAAGGAAAAATAATTGATTATTTATCACAAAATTCAGACATATCAGTTAGATGCACAGGAGGAGACAATGCAGGACATTCTATAGAAATAGATGGTAAAAAATTTGCATTTCACCTTATACCATCAGGAATATTAAATAAAAATACAATAGCAGTTATTGGAAATGGTGTTGTAGTAAATCCAAAAGTACTAATTAGCGAAATGGAAAATGTAAAGGAAAATGGTTATAGTGTGGATAATTTAAAAATAAGTGATAGAGCACATGTTATATTTCCATACCATATAGAAATGGATAGATTGCAAGAAGAATTAAGAACAGAAAATAAAATAGGAACTACTTGTAGAGGAATAGGCCCATCATATTGTGATAAATATGAAAGATCTGGAATAAGAATGGGAGATCTTGTTAATAAAAGATTTGAAAAACAACTGAGAAAAAATATCGAAAGTAAAAACAAAATATTTGAAAGTTATGGACATAAAACAATAGATGCTGATGAAGTCATAAAAGAATATAATAGATATGCAGATATACTAAAAGAACATGTTGTAGATACAGTATACTTATTACACAATGCTTTAGAACAGAATAAAAAAATACTTTGCGAAGGTGCACAAGCAAGCTTACTTGATATAGATTTTGGAAGTTATCCATTTGTAACATCATCTAATCCTAGTATAGGTGGAATATGTACAGGAACAGGAATAGGAGCTAAGTATATAGGAGAAGTATATGGAGTATTAAAAGCATATTCATCAAGAGTTGGAGAAGGACCATATTTAACAGAACAAAATAATGAAATAGGTGATAACATAAGAGAATTGGGACATGAATATGGAACTACTACTAAAAGACCTCGTAGATGTGGATGGTTAGATTTAGTAGCATTGAAATATGCAGTTATGCTAAATAGTATAACTGGTTTAGCAATAAACCATGTAGATACAATAGGAAAATTATATGAAATAAAATTATGTGTTGGATATAAAAAAGATGGAAAAGTAAGTATGCATTTTAGCACAGATGAGGAATATTTAAAAGACTGTGAACCAGTATATGAAACATTTGAAGGAAATTTCGGAGATATTAGTAATATAAAAAATAGAGAAGATTTACCAGAAAAGGCAAAAAAATACTTAAATAGAATAGAAGAAATAGTAGGTGTACCAATTAAATTCATTGGAACAGGAGCAGGCAGAGATTCAATGATAGTATGTTAGGAGGAAAAATGATAGACGAAATATATAATATTTCTCCAATAGATGGAAGATATAAAGAACTAACAAAAGAAGTAAAAGAATATTTTAGCGAATATCATTTAATAAAAAATAGAATTATAGTAGAAATAGCATGGCTTAAAAAATTATTAACAATTAACGAAATTAATGTGGAATATGATGAAAAAGATATAGAAATTTTAGATAAAATAGTAGAAGAATTTGATTTATCTGAGGCAAAAAAAGTTAAATACATTGAAAAAACAACTAAACATGATGTAAAAGCAGTAGAATATTATATAAATGAAAAACTAAAAGAAAATAATATAGAAAAATATAATAATTTAGTTCACTTTTGCTGTACATCAGAAGATATAAATAACTTAGCATATGGAATAATGGAAAAAGATCTAATAGAAAAAGTACTTATTCCTAATATAGAGAAACTTATTGATAAATTAAAAGAAAAAGCAAATAAATATGCGAAAATACCAATGTTATCACATACACATGGACAAAATGCTACACCAACAACTGTAGGTAAAGAATTTGCAATATTTGCATATAGATGTAATAAAATTTTAAATAAAATTAGACTAGAAAAAATAACAGGTAAATTTAATGGAACAGTAGGCAATTTTAATGCACATATAATTTCTTATCCAAATGTAGATTGGATGAAGATAAGTCAAGATTTTGTGGAGAGTTTTGGGTTGGAATTTAATTTATATACAACCCAAATAGAATCACATGATACAATTTGTATAGTATTTTCGGAAATGAAATTATTAAACAATATAATTTTAGACTTTTGTAGTGATATGTGGATGTATATTAGCAAAAATTATTTTTTACAAGACAATATAAAAGGAGAAATAGGATCTTCTGTAATGCCGCATAAGATAAATCCAATAAACTTTGAAAATGCAATGGCAAATATAAAAATGGCAAATAGTATTTTAGGATCTTTTATAGATAATTTACAAATATCAAGAATGCAAAGAGATTTAAGTGATTCTTCTGTACTTAGAAATATAGGAGTAGCATTTGCATACACAGTAATTGCTGTAAAACAAACAATTACTGGAATAAATAAAGTGAAAGTAAATGAAGAATACCTAATAGAGGAATTAAGAAATACACCAGAAATATTAGCAGAGGCAATACAAACTATCTTAAGAAAAAACAAATATGATAATGCATATGAAACGCTAAAAAATATGACTAGAGGCAAGAAAATAACATTAGAAGAAATATATGAATTTGTACAAGAATTAGAAATAGATAATAAAGATAAAGAAAATTTATTAAACTTAAAACCAGAAGATTATATAGGGTTAGCAGAAAAATTAGCTAGAATAGAATAAGGAGAAGAGTATGCCAGATAACAAATGGACTAAAGAACAAGAAATGGCAATTAAATTAAGTGGTAGAAATTTACTAGTTTCAGCTGCAGCAGGAAGTGGTAAGACTTCAGTATTAGTCGCAAGAATTATGAACAGAATAATAAATGAAAAAGTAGATGTAGACAAAATACTTGTAGTAACATTTACAAATGCAGCAGCAAGTGAAATGAGACAAAGATTAATGGATAAAATATACCTAGAAATAGAAAAAAATCCTAATGATGAGAATTTGCAAAGGCAACTACTTTTAATAAATAAGGCAAATATTAGTACAATACATTCATTTTGTTTAAATGTAATAAGAAACAACTTTTTTGAAGTTGGAGTAAGTGCTAATTTTAGAGTTGCAGACGAAACAGAAATACAAATAATGAAACAAGAAATAATAGAAGATATTTTTGAACAAGAATATGAGAAACAAGAAGAAAGCTTTCTTAGCCTATTAGAACTGTATACAACATACAAAGACGATATAAATTTAAAAAATCTAATACTAAAAATATATGAATTTATACAAAGTGATCCATTTCCTGAAAAATGGATAGAAGAAAAAGTAGAAGAGTATAATATAAAAGAAGACGATTTTTCAAAAACTAAATGGGGCAAGATTATTTTAAAAAAAGCACAAGAAACAATAGAAGACAATATAAAAAGCCTAAAATATGCAATTAAAGAACTAAGTGTATATCCAGAATTAATAGATTATGTAAGCACATTAAATATTGATCTAAATGAAATTAATAATATGAATTTAGAAAATTGGGATAAAGCATATGAAGATATAAACAGCAAAGTCTGGAATACATGGCCTAGAAAAAGTAAAATATCAGAAGAAGAAAGAGAAGTAAAAGAAAGAGCAAAAAGTATAAGAGATGGTATAAAATCAAGTTTTTCAGAAGTACAAAAATTAATGCAGGATAATTCTAAACAAATAATTGCAGATATCAAAGAGATGTATAATACTTTAAAAAGCATACAAAGATTAGTTACAATGTTTAGTGAAGAATTTAGTAAAAGAAAGAGAGAAAAAAACATTGTGGATTTTAGTGATATCGAACATTTAGCATTAAAGATATTAGTAAAAGAAGATGGAACCCCATCAGAAATTGCAAAAAAATATGACTTTAATGAAATAGATATAGATGAATATCAAGACAGTAACTCACTTCAGGAATATATATTAAAGAGTGTGTCTAATGGAAAAAACATATTCATGGTTGGAGATGTAAAACAAAGTATATATAAGTTTAGACAAGCAAATCCACAATTATTTATGAGTAAATATAACACATATTCTATTCCAAAAGACGAAATAACAGAAGATACAAAAATACAATTATATAAAAATTTTAGAAGTAGAAAGAATGTATTAGATATAACTAATTTAGTGTTTACCAATATAATGAGTAAAGATTTAGGAGAAATAGAATATACAGAGGAAGAAGCATTAAACTTAGGAGCTAATTTTGAAAAAGAAAATATAAACTCAGAAACAGAATTAAATATAATTGAAATAGAGAGTGCAGAAAATGATGAAACTCAAGAAGTAATAGAAAATGCTACATTAGAAGCAAGACTTATTGCAAAAAAGATAAAAGAATTAAAACAACAAAACATAAAATATAAAGATATGACAATACTATTAAGAAGCCCAAAATCAATAGCTAATATCTATGAAAAAGAATTAACGGAAGCAAATATACCAGTGTTTTCAGATATTGCAACCGAATATCTTAATACTATTGAAATAGATACAATAATGTCAATTTTAAAAATAATAGACAATCCACTTCAAGATATACCATTAGTAACGGTTTTAAGATCAGTAATAGGCGGATTTACAGATAATGACTTAATAGAAATAAGATTAGTAGATAGAAACTCATCATTTTATAATGCTATAAAAAAAGCAAAAGAAGATAATAATGTAAGAAAAGATTTAAAAGATAAAATACAAAAATTTTTATCATTAATTAATAATTTAAAACAAAAAGAAAAAGAATTACCACTAAATGAACTAATATGGTATATTTATATTCGAACAGGATATTATCATTATGTAGGATTAATGCCAGATGGAAATTTGAGACAAGCAAACCTAAAAAAATTATTTGAAAAAGCAAAAGAATATGAAAAAATCAGCTTTAAAGGTCTATTTAATTTTATTATATTCATGGAAAAAGTAGGGACAAGCAATAATGATTTAGGAGCTGCTAGAGTAATCGGAGAAAACGATGATGTAGTAAGAATAATGAGTATACACAAAAGTAAAGGGTTAGAGTTTCCAATTGTATTTTTATGTAATACAAATAAAAAATTCAACTTAAGGGAAATTAGCGAAAAAATAGTTTTAGATAATGAAATAGGAATAGGCGCAAACTATGTGTTAAATGGAATAGAATATCCATTACTCACAAAAGAAGCAATAAAGATTAAATCTAATAAAGAAGCAATATCAGAAGAAATGAGAGTGTTATATGTTGCATTAACAAGAGCAAAAGACAAACTAATAATAATTGGAACAAAAAATAATGTAGAAAAAAGTTTAGAACAAAAGCAGGATGAAATAGAAAAATACTATAGATTTATAAAACCACAAAAAATGAATTATAAGTTAGTAGAAAAATATAAAACATATCTGGATTGGTTTGAATTAGTATACAAATATAATGATGATCCACAAATGACTTTAAATATTATAAATAAGTCTGATCTAATACAAGAAAAAAACGAAAATGAAGAAATTTATAAAAAGAAAGATGAAATAATTAAACAGATTGAAAGAAGAAAAATAAACAAAGAAGAGTATGAGAGAATAGATACAGCTTTAAACTATAAATATAAATATGAAAAAGATATAGAACTTCCAACAAAAACATCAGTAACTGCTCTAAAACAAGAAGAAAATATAATGAATAAAAAGATACCAAGTTTTGCAGAAAAAAATAAAATAACTGGAGCAAGAAGAGGAACATTAATACATTTAATATTAAGCAAATTAACAAATCAAAAAACAAATGTTGAAATAAAAGAATTAATAGAAAATTTAACAGAAAAAAAAGTAATAACAAAAGAAGAACAGAAATGTATTGACATTAAAGTTATAGAAAAATATATTAATTCAAAATTATATAAAGAATTATTAGATGCAAAAGAGATAGGAAGGGAACAACCATTTTATTTAAATATAGACTCAAAATATATATATGAAGGAACAAATGAAAAAATATTAGTACAAGGAATAATTGATCTTTATTATATATCAAGAGAAGATAAACTTGTATTAGTAGACTATAAAACAGACTATGTAAAAGATGACGAAAATGAACTTATAGAAAAATATAAAAAACAATTAGAATTATATAAAATGGCATTAGAAAAATCAAAAAGAAGAAAAGTAGATAATATGTATATATATTCTACATACTTAAATAAAATTATAGAGGTTAAATAAATGAGAATAGACAAATTTTTAAAAGTATCAAGGGTAATAAAAAGGAGAACCGTTGCTAATGAAGCGGCAGATGGTGGAAGAATAAGTGTAAATGGAAAACAAGTAAAGCCAAGTTATGAAGTAAAAGTAGGAGATATAGTAGAAATTAAATTTGGAAATAGTACTTCTAAATTTGAAATAATACAAATTCCAAAAGGGCAGAATGCGAATACTGATGAAGTAATAAAAATATTAAATAACGATTAAGGTGTCATGTAAGTATTATGTATTATTGATTTTATCACTAAAGAAACAAATAAGAGTTTATAACAAAAATTTATGTTATACTAAATTTTTGTATTAACTCTAATTTGCTGGTCCACACCTTAATTCACTTTCAAAAGTAATATTATTGTATACTTCTTGTTACAATAACTTTGAAAAATATCGAAACTCAAAAAAATTTATATGAAATACTTGAAATTATTTTACATATGTGCTATTATAATAAATAGCGATTTAATTTTAAGCATAGGAGGTGCAGTAAAATGGCTAAATGTGAAATATGTGGAAAATCAGTAGTAAGTGGAAACAGAATTAGTATAGCTCGTTCTCATGTAAGTAGAAGAGCGCCAAGAACATGGAAACCAAATCTTAGAACAGTAAGAATAAGTGTAAATGGTGAAAAGAAAAAAATGTCTGTATGCTCTAAATGCTTACGTTCAGCAAAAATAGAAAATATGTAATTAATAAGCTTAATTTATATAAAATATTAAAAACTATGTGTTTTAGTAGAGCCTAAAATACATAGTTTTTATATTAAAATTATCTTAATTCAGCAATAGTAACACCATAATCTCCTTCACCATAACCAGCAATTCTATATGAACTTACATATTTTGAGCTTTTTAAATAATTATGAATACCATTTCTTAATTTTCCAGTACCTTTACCATGAATAATTCTTATTTGCTTTAAATGTGCCATAGTGCAATCATCTAAATATTTATCTAAAATAGATATAGCTGTATCTACATTTTCACCTATTAAATTAATTTCACTAGATATATTTTTTGATTTAGAATTATTAATGTGAATAGTGGAGGATGTATCTGGTTTATTTGTTTCTTGATTGTTTAATTTTAAAAGAACACTTAAATCTAAATCATTATTAGAAGATATATTTTTAGTTTTTTTATTAATCTCATCTCTAAGTTTATTAGCTCTTTTTAAGTCAGCATGGTTTAATTCCTTTATAATTCTGTTTGCTGTTTCCTTAGCATCAAGTAAAATATCTTTGGCTTCTTTTTTGGCAAGTTCTAATTTCTTTTCTTCATTTAATAGCTTATCAGAAATTTGTTTTTCTAGAGATTTTCTCAAAAGTTCTATTTGATTTAAATTTTTTTCTTCCTCAATCTTTAACTTATTAATATGAAGTTTATCATCATAGATCTCTTTCATTAAACTTTCAATATCTATATCTGGTTTATTCATAAGAGACCTTGCTCTATCTAAAATATCCTTAGAAAGTCCCAAACGTTCACTAATAGCAAAAGCATTACTTTTTCCAGGGATACCGATTAATAACTTGTAAGTTGGTTCTAATTTGTTAATATCGAAATCACAACTAGCATTTTCAAATCCTTCATGTGTTATACAATAATTTTTAATTTCATGATAATGAGTAGTAGCAAGAATAATGCATCTTTTAGAGTGAAAATACTCGAGTAAAGATATAGCTAAATTTGCACCTTCAATAGGGTCTGTACCTGATCCTAATTCATCAACTAAAACTAAGCTATTTGAAGATACATTTTCTACTATTTTAACTATATTAGTCATATGACTAGAAAATGTACTAAGAGACTCCTCAATACTTTGTTCATCACCAATGTCAGCATAGATATTATCAAAAACTTTTAATTTACTACCATCTTTAGCTGGAATATGCAAACCACATTGAGCCATTATACATAAAAGACCAACAGTTTTTAGAGTAACAGTTTTACCACCAGTATTAGGGCCAGTAATAACTAAAGTTTTAAAATCTTTTCCAACATAAATATCAATAGGAACAACAGTATCTTTAGAAATTAAAGGATGTCTAGCTTTTATTAAATTGATCTCATTACACAAAATAGGACTGACAGCATCCATTTCAATAGAAAGTTTAGCCTTTGCACAAATAACATCTAATTTAGAAATTAATTTAATGTTTTCTAATATATTATTGGTCAAAGGAAAAAGTGAAGATGCAAGATCATCTAAAATATTTTGAACTTCTTTATTTTCCTCAATAATTAAATCTTTAATTTTATTGTTAATCTCAAAAACAGATAAAGGTTCAATGTATACAGTAGAACCACTTGCAGATGTATCATGTATAAATCCTTTTATAAAGCTTTTATATTCATCTTTGACAGGTATAACATATCTATTATCTCTAATAGTAATAACTGAATCCATTATATATTTTGAATATGAATTAGAATGAATAATAGAGTTAAGTTTATTTTTTATATCATTCTCCATATTTATTTTAGATCTTCTAATAGATAAAAGCTTACTAGATGCATCATCAGCAATAATATCTTCAGATATTATTGCTTTAAATATTTTATTCTCTAAATCTCTATTAGAATAAAGAAAAGAAAAATATTCGTCTAAAGAAGCATAATTTAATCCTTTATAATAATCTATTAAATCTCTAGAAACTTTTAAAATATTTGCTATACTTAATAATCCTTTATTATTTAAAGATAAATTGCTCTCTAATTTTTTTATATATAGCGAATTATCATCAACTTCATTAATAGGGAATAAACCTTTTTCATGAATTATATTTAATGCATCAGTTGTTTCAGTTTGTAAATGCATAACCTCAGATAAAACCGAAGAAGGCACTAAAGCATTAACTAAACTTTTACCATCAAAAGTATTAGTTAAATTGCATAATTTATCTTTTA
>CAMSMU010000003.1 GCA_947061115.1 uncultured Clostridium sp. | reverse complement strand
ATGAAAATTTTTCAGATATTGAATTGAAAGAAGATATATTATCAATGGAAGGACAAGATAAGATGAAGTTTGACGTTGTAATAGGAAATCCTCCATATCAACAAAAAGGGGGATCAGGTGGAAATAATGACGCACTCATTTTTCAGTATTTTGCAAATATTGCAAAAAAATTGGATCCAACATATATTTCATTAATTATTCCATCAAGATGGTTTTCTGCTGGTAGAGAAAATTTAGTTGGAGAGTTTAGAAAAGATATGCTTAATAATAAAAGCATAGAGAAAATGGTTGTTTACACTGATGCATCAGAAATATTTGAAAGTGTAGAGATAAAAGGAGGAGTATGCTATTACTTAATTAACAAAAACTATAAAGGAGACTGCAATTATACATTATATCAAGATGATACAAAGGAAATATCAGTTAGAGACTTAAGTGAACTTAACATACTTATAAGAGAACCACAAATTTCATCTATTGTAAATAAAGTTATAAATAGTGATAGTATGAATTTGTCAGTAGACTCAATAATTTCAAATGATACACCGTTTGGAATAGGGTCAAATCCTATATCAGGAAAAAAATACACTATAAATGTATATGAAGATAAAAGCAAGGAGCATAATACTTTACTATTTTATATAGACAAACAAAAAAGACAACTTAAATATGTAAAAAAATCAGATATAAAGAAAAATGTAAAAGATATTAATAAATATAAAGTATTTATACCAGCAAATGCAGGTTCAGGAAATGATCCATATATTTTAGGAAAGCCTGAAATTGCAGATAAAAATTCTGTATGTTCTCAATCATATTTGTATTCTGCTTTTAATACAAAAGAGGAGGCTAAAAATTTTGTTAAATACATGCAAACAAAATTCTTCAGAATACTGGTTAAAGCATTAAAAATAACACAGGGAGCACCAAGTAAAGTTTACAAATTTGTACCAATGCAAGATTTTTCTAAAAATTCAGATATTAATTGGAATGCAGATATTGTAAAAATAAATAAACAACTATGCAAAAAGTATAATATAAGCTCAAAAGAAATTGAATACATAGAAAAAACAATAAAACCATTAGAATAGTAGAACAAAGTTAATGTATTAATAACAAAAACAACCTTAAAATTAAGGTTGTTTTAATGTTTACATTAATTCCACTGAGCAATAAATCTTGTTGATTTTTTTACAGTGTAAGTAGCACCAACATTAAAAATATTATTAGTTCCTTCTTCTTTCCATCCAGCAAAAGTATGACCAGATTTAGTTGGAGCGGATTTAATTGTTACTGTAGCATTTCCAGTCGCTTCAACTGATTCCATTTGAGGGGCGTTAATACCACCATTTGCATCATATGAAACTGTATATAAACTTGTAACTTCTGTAAATTCTTCAGGTAATCTATAATAAGTAACTTCTTTATATTCAATACCTTTAACATAATAAATTGTTCTAGATTGCTCATTAATTATATATATATCTGTTGTATCTTCACTGGTAATTTTATTACCTCTACCATAATTAAGTTGTATTTGTGCATCCAAATGTTTATTTAAATTATATAAATTAATAATATAATATTTATTTCCATCGTTTGGATTTTTAACATT
The DNA here is from genome assembly GCA_947061115.1 of uncultured Clostridium sp. GTDB lineage: Bacteria > Bacillota > Clostridia > TANB77 > CAG-508 > CAG-793. Next base: position 47,080 of record CAMSMU010000003.1, on the reverse strand, counting down.
TTGTCCGTTTTGAGTTTTAGCTAGAAAATCCATATTTTTAGTGTATTCAGTACCTATAGAACTAAGATCTGTTACATTTAAATATGCAACTTCTATAGATTCTCTTAATCTGTCTATATCTGCTTTAAAATATGTATAACTTTGTAATTCACCAATTTCATTAGTATTAACAACAATAGGCACAGTTATTAAGACTAAGATTACAATTGTAATAGCTAATACTAATATGGTAATACCTTTTTCATTATTTTTCTTTTGCATAGTTTTATCCTCTTTTTTTATCATACAAACATAATATTATAATTTACAGTATTTTTCAAGTACTTATAAAAAAATAATCCATTTCTGGATTATCTTTATCTATCTCTATCATCATCTATTTCATGTTCTTGTTCTCTATGTTCAATTGATGAGGTTTTTTCCATTTGACTTCCATATTTGTTAATACTTTTATTATCTTTTGGTTTACTTATTTCTGGTTCTTTTAATCCTTCATTAAGAATAGCCTCTATCTCATCTTTAGAAAGTTCAGAATTATTACTTTGTACTAAACTTTCTGCCATACCAGAAATAGTATCTGGTGATTCAACATCAGGTTCCTCTACTAAAATCATAAATTTATTAAAAAAATTACCAATTCTTGATATTATTCCAGTTTGTGTATTCATATATCAAATCTCCTATTTGATTAATTAATAATAAATTAATTATAGCACATAAATTTAAAAAAATCAACATTTTTATGTAAATTAGATAAAATGTCTGAGGAACTTTCTTAAATATAACAAAACTGCTACCAAAACTAGTTTGGTAGCAGTCCGCCTCATATTTTTATGAGTCTGTAGAGTAAACAACGAAATCGTAATCTTTTACTGCATCAATGTCAAGATCGGGGTTATTTGTAAGAATATACAATGTTTGTCTTAAGCTGGGAATCAACTCAATTCTCCAACCTTTTGCTTCATATTCCTTTTTAAAAGAGTCATCTAAAGGACCAATAACAAGAAATACAACCTCTCCAAATAAATGCTTCAATTTACGATTGATGCAATCTTCAACTTTTCGCATGTTTGCATCCTCCTTTGAATGTGTTGTTGAGCAAGAGCTCAATTAATGCAATTGTTTACATATTGCATTATAACACAAAAAAATAAATATGTAAACTAATTTACTAATAATTTCCATAGACAAAAAATGATAATAAAATAAAAATTTTGACACTAGCAATATATTGTGATATAAATTATATCTAGAGGAAACTATGGGAAAGAGATTATTAATAACAGAAAAGCCATCTGTTGCAATGGAATTTGCAAAGGCACTTAAAATTACTACGAATAGAAAAAATGGATATTTAGAATCAGATGAATGGATAATAACATGGTGTGTTGGACATCTTGTTACTATGAGCTATCCAGAAAAGTATGATGAAAATCTTAAACTTTGGAGATTAGATACATTACCATTTATACCAAAAGAGTGGAAATATGAAATAATACCAGCAGTGGAAAATCAATTTAATATTATAAAAACATTACTACAAAGAGAAGATATTGATGAAATATATAATGCTGGAGACTCTGGAAGGGAAGGAGAATATATACAGAGATTAGTATTTATGATGGCAAAACCAAATCCAAGAGCTAAGATGAAAAGGGTTTGGATAGATTCACAAACAGAAGAAGAAATAAAAAGGGGAATAGATGAAGCTAAAAGTTCTACAGAATATGATAGTTTATCAGATAGTGCATATTTAAGAGCAAAAGAGGACTATCTTATAGGAATTAATTTTTCTAGAATGCTATCAATAATTTATGGAAGAAGACTTGCAAAAGAGATAAATGAAGAAAAAGCATCAATATCAGTAGGCAGAGTTATGACATGTGTATTAGGAATGGTAGTAGAAAGAGAAAGAGAAATTAGAAATTTTATAAAAACACCATTTTATAAAATTGTGGGAGATTTCACATCACTTAGTGCAGAATGGAAAGTATCAGAAACATCAATTAATTTTGAATCACCAAAATTATATAATGACACAGGTTTTAAAAAAGAAAATGATGCAAAGGATTTTATATTAACACTAAAAGATAAAGAAGCAATTGTAGAAGAAGTTAAAAAATCAAAGCAAAAAGAAAATGCACCATTATTATTTAATTTAGCAGAGATACAAAATCAATGTACAAAATTATTTAAGATTAAGCCTGATGAAACACTAGAAATAATACAAAATCTGTATGAGAAAAAATTAGTAACATATCCAAGAACAGATGCAAGAGTATTATCAAGTGCAGTAGCAAAAGTAATTAACCAAAATTTAAATGGTATTGCATTAGGTTTTAAAGATGAAGAAGTACAAGGATATATAAAGCAGATGAAGGAAGAAAAGTATTCTACAAATCTAATTAAAACAAAATATATAAATGACAGTAAAATAACAGATCACTATGCAATAATACCAACAGGAAAGGGATATGAAAATATAAATTCATTACCAGATTTGCAAAAGAACATATATAAACTTATAGTAAAAAGATTTTTAGCAATATTTTATCCACCAGCAGAATTTAATAAGATGAATATAACAGTAGATGTAGCAGGAGAGAAGTTTTATGCAAGCACAAAAACATGTGTAAAAACAGGTTATCTAGATATATTAAAAAAATCCACAACAGAAGAACAAAATGTGGAAAGCATTAATGTGAAAAAGGGCGAAAGACTAATAGTAAATAATTACAATATTAAAGAATCAGAAACAGTACCACCTACTAGATATAATTCTGGATCAATTATACTTGCGATGGAGAATGCAGGAAAACTTATAGAAGAGGAGGAACTTAGAGAACAAATAAAAGGAGCAGGTATAGGAACAAGTGCAACAAGAGCGGAAATTATAAAAAAACTAGATAAAATAAAATACATAGCTATTAACAATAAAACTCAGATAATAACACCAACGAAAAAAGGCGAGTACATATATGACATAGTTAAATTATCAATGCCAGATATATTAAATCCAAAACTAACAGCTAGTTGGGAAAAGGGATTAGATATGGTAGCAAAAAGAGAAATAAAAGCAGAAATTTTTATGAAAAAATTAGAAGATTACATAAACAATAAATTTGATAAGTTAGTTATAAGAAAATAAAAAAAATTAATAGCTATATAGTAAGAAACAACTACGGATAGAGTTTTTTGCCAATTTGTAACACTAGACAAAAATAAATTAATGTGATATAAAATATACAATAAAACAAAAGGAGGGGAGCATCATTAATAATCTAAAGAAAATAGTAGTGGGAACTAGAAAGTTAGTGAAAATGTTAATACTTTTGATTATATCAGCTACATTAATATTAGGTATAATTAAAATTACATATAAACAAACATATAGTGTAACATTAAATGGAGAGATAGTAGGATATACACAAAACAAAGTTGAGTTACAAAAAAAGATTAATGATTATATAAATTCTGGAGATAAAGATGGAGTAGCTTTTGTAGAAGTAAAAGATATGCCAGAATATACAGCTTGCCTATTAAAAAATGGAATTGAAACAAATGATGATGAAATATTTGAAAAGGTTACTTCATCTGGAGAAAAATACTATAAATATTATGTAATAACAGAAAACGATGAAGAAAAGGCATATGTCAAAGAGTTTGCAGATGCAGAATCAGCAGTAAATAAATTAAAAGAAAAAGAAAGTTCAAATGCAGATAAATTAGGTATAGTAGAAAAATATGCTACAAGTGAAGCAGAATATAAAGATGTAGATACATGTGTATCAGAATTATATAAAAAGACTATTGTAGTAGCTGAAAATAATACTACAATACCACAAGCAGGATATACAGGACCAAGTGTAACAACAGATTTAGGTATTTCATTGGTAAAACCAATATCAGGAACAATAAGTTCAAGATTTGGAATAAGATCAAGGGACAACCATAAAGGATTAGATATATCAGCACCAAAAGGAACAGCAATAAAAGCATCAGCAGGAGGAAAAGTAGTATTTGCAGGTTATGGATCTAACACAAATGGATATTCAGGATATGGAAATGTAGTTATGATAAAATCAACAAGTTCAGTAAGTATATTATATGGACATTGTAGTGCAGTATATGTAAGTAGTGGACAAACAGTATCACAAGGACAAGTTATAGCAGCAGTTGGATCAACAGGTATATCAACAGGTAACCATCTACATTTTGAAATAAGATATAATGGAAGAGCAGTAAACCCACAAAACTATATATACTAAAATAAAATTAAAATGATATGATAAAAATAACCTCTATGAAAGAGGTTATTTTTGTATGGGTGATTATCAATCGTACCTTTTGTTTACAATAGGAGAAAACTTATAATATCTACGGATAATAGAGATATAGCTGTTAATAATATCGAAGTTACTAATAAATAACAAAAATGTAATAAAGATTTAACATTATGCATATAAAGTGTTTCCGTATATAGTTAAAAGAAACTATAATATTGAACTCTTTACAATTAAAAATATAGTAAATAAAATAATATAATAATAATATTTATATAAATTAAAGTATGAAATATAAGAAAGGGTATATCATATGAGAAACAAAGTAGTTAGATCTAAGAAAAAAATAATATTAGTAATTATATTAATGGCATTTTTGGTATTAGCTATGTCAAAATTCATTCCAGTTGTTGAAGCAGTGACACCTGGATATCATTTGGTATATCATAATAATGGTAATTGGACAAATTATGGACAAACTATTTCAAACTGTAATAATTTGGCACAAGATTCAAAAGGTAGATATTGCTATCACTATCTATATCATGATGTTATAACAGATGGCAGAACATATAATTCTGATGATACAGTAAGAAGCTATACTTTTCCAACTACTGATGGTGGAACATGGACAATTTCAGGTGAATATATGTATGGCCATTATGAAGGAAGTAGATTTGTAGCAACAGCAAATCAAGTACCAGGATATAAAAACTTTAGAGTAAAAAAGGATATGAGGATATATTATTTTAAATCATCTATTCCAGATTGTACTCAAAATATAAATGGAAAATACTTAAAAGGAGTTATGTATTATAGATGGATGTTTGGAGAAAATACTTATGGTTTTGAAGGAGTCAATTTTCCTGGTAGTTCAGGTGGAACAGCTTATCCAAAAGGATCATTTTATCACTACTTTCTTGGATATAATAAGCTTAGTGGAGAAGGTTTAAATAGTAGAGGATTATATCCAACATTCGATTGTGCTATTAATAATAAAAGAAGTACAGGTCTTTTAGGTTATGATTCTTCTGGAAATGCAATTTGGGGAGATTCAGCAGATGGATTCGTATGGAATGGACATACACATTATGTATATAGATATAAATGTAATGGCCATGAAGAGCCAAACACATATAATGTTACATATAATGCAAATGGAGGAACAGGTACAACAAATCGTACAAATCATACATATAATGTTGAATCTAATTTGGCAACAAATGGATTTACTAAAACGGGGTGTACATTTGTTGGATGGACAGATGGAACTAATACTTACACAAATGGACAAAAAGTTAAAAATTTAACAACAGTTAATGGGGGAAATATAACATTAAATGCTATATGGAGTAAAAATAATTATAATTTAAGTATTAATCCAAATGGAGGAATATGGGAAGAAAGCACAGATAATAAAAATTTTACAATACAATACACTGATACAAAAACAATTGAAAATCCTACAAGATATGGATATAGTTTTGAAGGTTGGAATTTAACTGGAAGAGGAAGCTTACTAAATGGAAAAAAATTTACAATGGGTTATGAGAACTCTAGTCTAACTGCAACATGGAATTTAATAACTCATAACATAAGTGGAAATGTAATATGGAATGATCAAAATAATAAATATTTGGCAAGACCAAATAATGTGCAAGTTACATTATCAAGAACTCCAACCACAGGAGCAGTAAATACTTTACCAGATCCTGTATTAGTAGGAGAAAATGGAACATTTAATTATAATAACTTACAAACATATGATACAACAACAGGTAATCCATATGAATATAAAGTAAGCCAAAATGAGGTAACAGGATATAAAACAACAGTAAATAGATACACAATTACAAATGAGTTAATACTTCCGTCATATTTGTCAGATATAACATATACACCAATAGATACATATGAGAATAGATATTTAAAAAATGGAAAAGTGAAAATAAATGCTAGCATACAAAGTACAAGTGATGATAACTATCGAGAATTGGGACTAAATAATGGAATAATTACTTTTAAAATAGATAAAGATATAATATTAGATACTAATACATTAAAAATATTTTATATAAATAGTTTAGGAGAGAAAAATGCTATAACAGAATATAGTCTAAATAATAATGAGTTAATTATTGATTTTGGCGAAAATAAAATATCAAAAGCAAAAGATAAAGTAGTAATAGAAGTATATGGAACTGTAAGTCAATTAAAAGAGTATAGTAGTAGTATAAATTTAACAGGAAATCTAAGATCATATAAAGGAGAAAACACAAATATTAATTTAGGAGAATTGACAAAAACAGAAAAGAATTTTACAGCAGAATACCAAATGCCAAAAGCTAATATAAAGCTTAAAAAAATAAATAGTATAACAAAAGAAAATATTACAGGAGCAGAGTTTACACTATATGAATGGAATGGAAATAAATATGTAGAAAAAGAAAAAATATCAGATTCAGATAAAGATGGATATTATGAAACAGGGTATTATGAATGGAATAGTGTAACACAAGGAAAATACAGAATAGAAGAAACTAAAACAGAAGAAAATTATAAAAATAATGTCTTTTATATGGAATTTAAAATAAATGAGCTAAGAACAGAAGATTACACAATAATTCCAGACTACAATAATTCAGAATATAAAGTAAATTATGAAAGCAAACCAGATAAGTTAGGAGAAATACCAGGAGTAATAGAGAATGAACCATATAAATTAAAAGTTAAATTTCACAATATAGATAAAGAAACTAACAAAGAAATAGGTAACAATGCATTGTATAAAATATACCAATGGAATAAAAATAGTATGCAATATGAAGAATATTTAAGTTACACAAGAGACGATATTGTCAAGTTAGTTAGACAAGAAGATAAAACGTACTTAATCGAAGAATGGATGTATTATACAAATATAAATGAGGGAAAATATAGAATAATAGAACAAACAGCAGCAAATGGATATTATGGAGATTATGCACCAGGAACAAAAGAGAAAAGAACCTATGATATAAATATGTTAGAAATATTAAAAAATGGTAAATATAGTGATCAAGACATAGAAAATGAAGGAACAATAGAAATATTTAATAATGAAGAAGGAAAAATAAAGAGCAAACCAGTAGAAACAGAAATAAATATACAAGTAATAGACTCAGAAAGTAAAAAGAATATTGGACAAGGAGACGCAACATTAGAAGGAGCAAAATTTGGAATATATGCTAGAAAACAAATAAATCATTCAGATGGTGAAACAACACGATATGAGGGAGAACCAGGAATATTATATAAAGAAGGTGAATTGATAAAGACAGTTACAACTGATAGTGAAGGAAGGTTTAAAGTAAATGATCTAAAATGTGGTGAATACTTTATAAAAGAAATTGAAACAAGTAAAGGATATAAAATAAATGAAACAGAATTTGAAATAGATTTTAGCTATCAAGGAGAAGAAATAGAAAAGATAACAAAAAATTTAATAATACAAAAAACAGTAATAAAACAAGGCTTTCAAATTGTGAAATTAGGACAAGACAATATGGCTCCTCTAGAAAAGGCAGGGTTTAAAGTATATTTAGTATCAAAGCTAAAAATAGTAACAGAAGGAAAAATAAGTAAAAATTTAGATGGAACATATACCCTAAATGATGAAACTGCAAAACAAGATATAAATATAACTATAAAAGCAAATTCAAATGGAACATATATATTAGAAGACTTAATAGATTATTATTTTAAAATAGAAAATAGGACAGAAGAAAATATGCAATTTTTACCACAGGGAAAAGATGTATATTATCCATATAATGTAGAAAAAGAAGAAACAGCTACTTACTATGAAGGTCGTGAAAATAAAATAGTAGAAGAGTTATTTAGTAATGAAGATGGATATATAAAAAGTCCAGAATTACCATATGGTGAATATGTATTAATAGAGACAAGTGTACCAAACAATTATGAAGCAGTAAAACCATTTGAAATAAAAGTAGAGACAGATTCAAGAGAACTACAAAAAATGAAATATGTTTGTGATCCAAATTTTGAAAGTAAGGTAAAAATATATTTTACTGATGCAAATACAAAACAGAACGTACTAAAAGAGGGAACAAAGTTTATAATTGAAAATACAGAAACAAAAGAACTCGTAACATATAATAATGGAAAAAGAAGAATAGGAACGAAAACTAATCCATTTAAAGTAGAAAAAGATGGAATATATATAAGTCCAATGACTTTAAAAGTTGGAAAATATGAGTTAAAACAAATAGAAATAGCAGATGGATATACAATAAAAGGTGAGGAAGGATATAGTGAAAACGGAGAACTAAAGCTAGATTCAATTCCAAATGTAAAATTTGAAATAGGTACAAATCAATTATACTATGTAGACAATTTTGTTGAAAATAATGTAGTAGTATTAAAAGAAGAAAACAGAGAACAATTAGCAACAGTAAAATTAAATGTGCAAGGAGAATACATCCAAACTATTCAAAAAATAAACTTTGAAAGAGCAGAAATAAAATATGAAAAAATGGCAGTAAATGAAGTGGAATTTGCATTATATGCAAGAGAGGACATATATACACAAGATAACAGTGGAACTATAAGATATGCGAAAGATGAGTTAATAAGAGAAGGAATAACAAATGAAAATGGCGTTGTATATTTTGAAAATATAGAAATAGGAAAATACTATATCAAAGAAATGAACACAATAGATGGATTTTTACCAATAAAGGAAAACATAGATGTAGATTATAACTATGGTGTAAATAATGAAAAAATTGAAAAAGACGAATGGAAAAAAGAAGCTCAAAGAACACCAATAGTATGGATCAATAAAGACATAATAAAAGAAAGACAAAAGGTAAAAGTTGATATAGAAAATAAAGACAAAGATGGAAATGCAATAGAAGGAACAAAATATGGAATTTATGCAAGTGCAGATATAAAAAACAAATTTGGAGAAACAATAATAGAATCAGGAGAATTTATTAAGTTAGAAACAACAGATGAAGAAGGGAAAACAAGTTTTGATATTGATTTGCCACTAGGAGAATATGAAATAAAAGAAATAAATATAAAAGATGGATATTTAAAAAATAATGAAATAAAGAGTATAGATGCTAAATATAACATATCAGAAGGGAACACAATACATAGAAAAGTGATATTTGAAAATGATTATATAAAAGTAAAAATACATGTTATAGACGGAAAGACAGAAGAACCAGTAGAAGGAGCAATACTAAGAATAACGGACTTAAACGGAAACACAATAATAGATAATATAGTAAGTTCAGAAATTGGAAATGAAATTACAAAATTACCAATAGGAGAATATTATTTAGAGGAAATAGAAGCACCAAAAGAAAAGGGATATGTAAAAACAGAAAAATTGAAATTTGAAATAATAGATACAGAAAAATGGCAAGAAATAATATTAAAGCAAGACTACACAAAAGTAAAATTTGAAATAACAGATCAAAAAGGCGACAAAGTAGAAGAAGGAGAACTTGTAATAAAAGATGAGGATGGAAATGAAGTAACAAAATATGAGATAAAAGATGATGATGACATAGAAAATATAATAACTAATTTACCACCAGGAAAATATACAGTAGAAAGTACAAAATTACCAGAACAATATGAAAAAATAGAAGCAAAAATTGAGGTAATAGAAACAGATGGGATACAAATATATGATTTAAAAACAGAATATGCTACATTTGATTTAAAAATACAAAAATGGACAAGTAAAATAATATTATTAGAGGACAATAAACAAAAGATAAAGTTAACTCAAATAGATCCAAATAAAGAACTAAGCAAAATAATGAAAGTAGACTTAAACAATAAAAGAATAGAAAGTACAGTAATAAAATTTGTTTATACAATAAGAGTAATAAATGTAGGAAAAGTATCAGGATATGCAACAGAGATAGAAGATATAATTCCAGAAGGACTAGAATTTATAAAAAATGAAAATAAGAACTGGAAGGAAGTAAATGGAATAATAAAAACCAACAAATTAGAGAAAAATTTATTAGAACCTGGAGAATACGCAGATATAGATATAGTACTAAGATGGAAAAATGGATCAGAAAATATAGGAGCTAAAGAAAATAAAGCAACATTAACAAAGGCAACTAATAAATATGGCATTGAGGAAGTAAGTAATAACAATGATAGTTGGTCAACAGTATTGTTATCAATAATAACTGGTGGAGAGAATGTAAAATCATATGTAGTAATAGGAATATTATTTGCAGATATAATAGCATTAGGAGTTGTACTAATAAGAAGATATGTATTATAAAAAAGAAGCGGTAACGCTTCTTTTTAGTTTAATTCATTTTTGATTTTTTGAATTTCACTTTGATCAGCTGGATCAGCAGGAGTATAATATCCCTTTGACTTTGCAACTTTAAAAAGTTCATATTGAAAACTTTCATTTCCATCTCTAAGTTGTTGCAAAGTTTGTCTAAGTTGCATATTTTCAGTTTCAGATATAGCTGTTTGGTATCCAGACAAACCAGATTTTGTACTCTCTAGTACATCATTGACCATTGTTTTTTCGTCCATATAACCCTCCTAATTTTCTAAAAAAGTCATTAAAGTTTGTTTTGTATTTAAATTATCTTGAGCAGCTTTAGTAAAAAGCTGTTTGATTTGTGGATCAACAGCAGCATTTGCATATTGATTTAATTTAGCATAACAAGTATCACTAGAACTAATAAAATGTCTTAAATTTTGTAACTCTACTTTGCTTAAATTAGCCATAATATCCTTCCTTTCGTCTCAAATATAAATATATTTTATCCAAAATTTTAAAATATATACAAACATATAGTTAACAAAAATAGTTTACAGTTAATAAAATATATAAACAAGGAGGAAAAAATTTGAAAAAAATAATAACAATAACTTTAATGATATTTATAATTTTACAAATAACAATATCAGAAGCAAAAGCGATAGAACCGTCAGGAGAGCAGATTTATCAAGGGATAGATATAAGTAGTTGGCAAGGAAATATTAATTTTAATGATGTAGCAAATGATGGTATACAAATAGTATATATAAAAGCAACAGAAGGAACAAATTACATATCACCTAATTTTGAATCAAGTTATGAAAACGCAAAAGCAAATGGACTAAAAATAGGTTTTTATCATTATGTGATGGCTAGAAGCATACCAGAGGCAGAAGCAGAGGCTCAATTCTTTGCATCAAAAATATCAGGAAAAGAGATAGATTGTTTATTAGCAATGGACTTTGAGGAATTTGGAAATTTATCAAATAATCAAATAAATACAATAGGTTTGGCTTTTATAAAAAGGTTAGAGCAAATTACAAATAAACCAGTAGTTGTGTATAGTAATACATATACAGCAAGAACTATATGGGATGGAGAAATTTTAAATTATCCACTTTGGGTAGCAGAATATGGAGTATCAAGACCAGAAAGTAATGGTAAATGGAACACATATGTTGGATGGCAATATACTGATCAAGGAACTGTGAGTGGAATAGAAGGATATGTAGATAGAAATAGATTTACAGAAGGAATATTTGTAAATGGAAGTGGTGGCGGAAGTACGATAATACCAGATACAGACGGACCATCAGAAAGATATAAAACAATAAGAATAGTGTGGGGAGATACATTAAGCGGAATAGCTTTAGATTATGGAACAACAGTAGCAGAATTAGTAAGAATAAATAATATTCAAAATCCGAATCTTATATTTGCAGGAGAAACTTTGCGAGTACCAATAACTTCTTCAGGGTCTGGAGGAGATGATCCAATAAGAGATGTAGTATATATAGTAAAAAGAGGAGATACGTTAAGCAAAATAGCCATAAAATATGGAACTACAGTAAACAATATTGCAAGAATGAATGGAATAAAAAATGTAAATTTAATATATGTAGGCCAAAGATTAATTATTAGGACATCAGGAATGGAAAATGATTTAGGACATATGTGCTATAAAGTAGTTAAAGGAGATACGTTATACTCAATTTCAAGAAGATATAATACAACAATTTCAAATATAGTAATGTTAAATAGAATACAGAATCCAAATCTAATATATCCAGGACAATGCTTAAGAATATCAAGATAATTCACAAAATAAAAAAAATAACATACATTATTATATAGCAATTATTTTAATAAGGAGGTATTATGGCAAAAATTAAAGTATATAATAATGATACAAATAGAATGGAAACATACTATAGGGGAGAAAGAGAGGCTATGCCATATGTTACAAATCGTACATTGACAGTTAGAGAGTTCAGAGGATCAAGCAATAGTCAAACTTTGTGGACAGAAAAAAGATGTATGCTAGCATGGAATAGTCAAAGATATGCATTTGGAGGTCCAATACCAGTAGGATATGCATTTAGGAGACCATATGAGGGAGGACATTCTACATTTTCACAACATTATGCGGGATTAGCTTTTGATGCAGGGCAAACATTATCTGTAGCAAGAAGAGCACAGTTATATACAAGTGCATTAAACTCAAATGTATGGAGTTATGTAGAACCTAAAAGTTTAACTCCTACATGGGTGCATTTTGATAAAAGAAGAGGAAATCCAGCTTGCTCAACAGGGGGGTTCCCAATAATTAGAAGTGGATCAAGAGGATCATATGTATTAATAGCACAAGACTGTCTAAATACATTAGGATATAAAACAGGAGGATTAGATGGTGTATTTGGAAATCAAACAATAAATGCAGTACGAAGTTACCAAAGAGTAGTAGGTCTTTCAGTAGATGGAATTGTAGGATGTAATACATGGAGATCACTTTTAGAAAGTGTAATAGGCAAAGGCAGAACATCAACAACAATAGATTAGTGGGATAGAGTGACAGTTTCTTTTCCCCAAAAAGATTGTAGGGGGCGACTATCAGTCGCCCAATTAAAAGAAAAATATATAGAAAAATTATAAAACGTATGATAAAATAAAGAAACTATGTATTGTTGAGATGTCACAACTAACAGGCCAGCGTTTTAAAAGTTTTGAAGAAGTGGTAAATTATGCTATTTCACAAGGTAATAATGATATAACATCAGAATATCTTATACATATGTAGCAAAAGAAAATGGAGTATATGCATTTATTGTAGAAGCTGTTTTAACAGGAAATAAATAAAAAAATCAGTAGAAGTATCTAATATATCTTTATATTATGTTGATATTGATTTGTTTGATGTAGTCCTAAGAGATGTTGAAGATGATAAGAAAACTAAATTTGAAGGAGCTTTTATAACAGTTGAAGGTAATAGATATGATATAGCATCTGTAATATAGTACTTTGTATGATTCTAGTATAGTAGGTTATTTAAATTATAATTTAGGAAATGGAAGTGAAGAAAGTTATAAACTTTTGGAAAACAAAATAAAAGACATACCAACATTGTTTGAATTAGTAAAAGATGGAGTAAGATATTACGGATATGTGACTCTAAGATTTGAAGATAGATAAACAATATAATGAGAATTATGCAATTTTAAAGGACTAAAAATGTCGTGTTTTGTCGATGAAAACTTATTTACAACAATGTTAAAAAATGGTAAAATGTTTATATGATAAATTATAATAAAAGAAATATAAACATTTTATCTTTTTTTGTATCTTTAATAATATTTTTCATAATAATTAGTTTTCTCAAAATTTTAAGTCTAAAACAAAATAATCAAATATATGAAAATATAAATAATGAAGAAAATATTACAAATAACTTAAATCAAAATGATATAACACTTGATAATATAACTACATGGAAAATATATATTGAAAAATTGAATTTAAATGCACAAATAAAAGCAGGTACTGAACATGAAATTATAAATCAATATGTAGGTCATTATACTACTTCTAATTTAATATATGGAAATATTGCACTTAAAGCATATAATACAGGAGAACACAAAAATTACTTTGCTAATCTAAAAGAATTAGAAATAGGTGATGAAATAATATACATACTAAATGATAAAGAATATAAATATCAAGTTATAGAAAATATCATAATAGATAATGAAGAAAAATATGCATCAAAAGAATATAAAACTAAGAATAATAAAGATAGTTTAGTATTAATTACATATGTAAAAGATATGAATAATATGAGAAGATGTGTTGTATCTGAACTAAAAGGAGAACAATGAAGAAAAAAGCAAAAATATTAATATTAATAATGTTATTTTTAATACTACAAAAATATATGATATAAATCTCTATTATAAGGCTAACAATAATATTAAAAAATACTGAAACTTAAAATTAATCTTTATTGACATATCAAGTTAGCGAATATATAATAAATACTAGTTAAAAATAGTGATTAAGGAGAAGTTAATTAATGAGAAAAAAGAATAAAAAAGTTTTTATAATTCCACTTACAATAATTGCTATAGTATTAATTATTGTAGGTATATTTGTAGTTACAAATAATAAAAAATATGAATACAAATTATTAGAAATTTCTGATGAACAAATACAATATTATAAATTGCAACAAAATGGAAAATATGGGGTAATAGATAAAGAAGGAAATTTAATTATAGAAGCTAAATATAATTCAGTAGACATACCTAACCCAACAATGCCGATATTTATAGTATCTGATGATGGAAAAAATTTTATTGCTTTAGATAGTAATGGAAGCAAAAAATATGAACAATATGATAATGTAGAAGCAATTAGCATAAATCTTATAGCAAGTAATGTTCCATATGAAAAATCAGTATTAAAATATAAACAAGATGGGCTATATGGAATAATAGACTTAGAAGGAAATAAAATAACAGAAAATATTTATGACTCTATTACTAATATTGACTATAAAGAAGGAAATTTAAAAGTAGAAAAGAATGGAAAATTTGGAGTAATAAATATAAAAGGAACTACTATTATAGAACCTGAATATGACACTATAATTTCAGATGGGTATTATGATGAAGAAGAAAAATATGAAAATGCTGGATTTGTATTAAGAATAAAAACTGATGATGGATACAGATTCGGATATGCAAATAGAAAAGGAAAAATAATATTAGAAACATTATATAATGAAATTAGTAGAATTACTGAGTTGGAAGGCAAGGATGTATATTTAATTGTCTCAAATAATGGTAGATATGGTTTAATAAAAAACGGAAAAGAGATAATTAAAAGCGAATATACGGATATAAATTTTGATAAAAATAATAATTTGCTAATAGTAAAAAAAGATAAAACATATGGAGCCATAAATATAGAAGGAGACAACATCATTCCAATAGATTATGATAATATAATAGTAGGAGGAAAACATATTGAGGCTCAAAAAGGAGAAGAGATAATAATATTTGATGCAGAAGGAAAGAAGCTTGACACAGATATAATTAGTTACAATAAAGTAAATGATAATTATGCAATAATAATAAATAAAGATAATAAATACAATATTGTAGATAGTAATAACAATAAAAAGTTAAGAGAAACTTATACTTATATAGAACACTTAGAAGACAATTATTTCATAGTAACAAAAAATGGTGAGACTGGAATAATAGATAGTGATGGTAAGATAATTGTAGAATTAAAATATAGTGCAATGCAAAAAATAGATAAAACAAATGTAATTCAAGCAATCGATATTGCCACAAATAGAACAGATATAATTGATGAAAATATGAATATTCATGAAGGATTAGAAAATGCATATATATCAAAAAGGGATGAATATATAAAACTATATTCTGAAAATGATGTAAGATACTATGACTTAACAGGAAAAGAAAAAACATATAAGCAATTATATCCAAATAACCAAATATATGCAGTAAAAAATAATGGAAAATGGGGATTAGCAAATTCTAGTGGAAATATAATTGTTCCATGTGAATTTGATATGGTAACAGAGCAGAATGTAAATGTTGCAGGAGTTAAAAAAGATGGAAAATGGCAAATAGTAAATTTAGATGGAAAACTAACATCTAATAAACAATATACAATTTCATGGTTAGATGTTATGTTTTTAAATAGTTATTATAAAACAAATAGTCAAGCAGGAATTATAGTTTATAGTGGGGAATAAAAAATGTATAATAAATATGGAATAAAAGAAAAAGTAATTAATTTAACAAATAAATGTGAAGAAGAAGTAAAAGAAGAGTTTTCAAAAATACAAGAAATATGTGAATATAATTCTCTTAAAGTATTAAAAGCATTTCATGATAATAATGTATCAGAAGTACATTTTAATGAAACTACTGGTTATGGATATGACGATATTGGCAGAGATACTATAGAAAAAATATACAGTCAAATATTTAATACAGAAGATAGTTTAGTAAGGGGACAATTCATATCTGCATCACATGCACTAAATGTAACATTTTTTGGATTATTAAGACCAGGAGATACAATGTTAAGCATTAGTGGAAAACCTTATGATACTATGGATGAAGTTATAGGTTTAAGAGAAAATAGTAGTTCACTAAAAGCATTTGGAGTAAAATATGAACAAATTGATCTAATAAATAATGATTTTAATTATGATGCAATTGTAAATAGAGTACAGAAAAAAGATATTAAACTTATTGAAATACAACGTTCAAGAGGATATGCTTTAAGAAAAAGTTTAAGTCTAGAAAAAATAAAAAAAGTAATTAGTGAAATAAAAAAGGTAAATAATGAAGTAATTATTATGGTAGATAATTGCTATGGAGAATTTACTAATAAAATAGAACCAAGTGAATTAGGAGCAGATATATTAGTAGGTTCACTTATAAAAAATTTAGGCGGTGGAATAGCACCAAATGGAGCATATGTTGTAGGAAAAAAAGATCTTATAAACTTAGTATCACAAAGATTAACATTACCAGGAGAAGGAAAAGAAGTAGGTCCATCACTTGGAATGAACAAAAAAATATTGCAAGGTCTATTTATGGCACCAAGTGTAGTAGCAAGTAGTTTAAAAACAGCAGTTTTAACAAGTAGAATAATGCAAGAATTAGGTTATAAAGTAGATCCTAATTTTGATGAAACAAGATCAGATATTGTACAAACTATAGAATTTAATGATAGAGAAAAGTTAATAAAATATTGTCAAGGTATACAAATGGGATCACCAATAGATTCTAATTCTATACCAGTTCCAGGAGACATGCCAGGATATGAAGATCAAGTAATTATGGCAGCAGGAGCATTTACACAGGGATCATCTATAGAATTAAGTTGTGATGCACCATTAAGACCACCATATATTGCATTTCAACAAGGTGGATTAACGTATGAATATGGAAAATTAGGATTAATGAAAGCAATTAGTAATATGGTAGATTAGAAAGGAAAACTAAATATGAAAGTAATTGTCATAGGTGGTGGACCAGCAGGAATACTCGCAGCAATAAGTAGTGCTAAAAATAATGATGTAACAATAATTGAAAAAATGGACTCTTTAGGTAAAAAGCTATGTATTACGGGCAAAGGTAGATGTAATATAACTAGCAGTTTACCAATAGAAGAATTTATTAAAAATATACCCACAAATGGTAGATTCTTATATAGTGCTATAAATAATTTTAATAATAAAGATATAATTGATCTTTTAGAGGGTGAAGGATTAAAGACTAAAGAAGAGAGAGGAAATAGAGTTTTCCCAATAACAGATAAAGCACATGATGTATTAAATGCTCTTATGCAAAAAATGAAAAAACTTAATATAAATATAATTAAAAACACAAAAGTAGATAAGATAATAGTTAAAGATAATAAAATAATAGGAGTTTTAGCAAATAATAGAGAATATAAAGCAGATAAAGTAATTTTAGCAACAGGTGGAAAAAGCTATCCTACAACAGGTTCTACAGGAGATGGGTATATAATGGTTAAAGAATTAGGACATACAATAACAGAAATAAAACCATCATTAGTACCATTAGTAGCAGAAGAATCAGATTTGGAAACTTGCAAAAAACTACAGGGACTCAGTTTAAAAAATGTGAAAATTAAATTAATAAAAGATAATAAAGAAATATATAATGATTTTGGAGAAATGTTATTTACGCATTTTGGAGTGTCAGGACCTGTTATATTAAGTAGTTCAGCACATCTAGTAAAAGGAGACATGAAAAACATTAAATTAGTAATAGACCTAAAACCAGCATTATCAGAAGAAAAATTAGATGAAAGAATATTAAGAGACTTTGAAATCTGTAAGAACAAAGAGTTCAAAAATAGTTTAGATAAATTATTACCAAAAAAAATGATACCTGTAATAGCCAGAAAGATGGGTATAGATAAAAAAATAAATGATGTTACGAAAGAAGAAAGAAGGAAATTAGTGAAATTACTTAAAAATTTTGAAGTAAATATATCCAAGTTTAGACCAATTGAGGAAGCAATAATAACATCAGGAGGAATTAATATAAAGGAAATAAATCCAAAAACAATGGAATCAAAATTAGTGAAAGGACTATATTTTGCAGGAGAGATAATTGATGTAGATGCATATACAGGAGGATTCAACTTACAAATAGCATATTCAACAGGATACACTGCAGGATTAGATTAAAAGAATGTTTAAAACAATAAGTAGTAATGTAAGTGCAGAAATAATAGAAAAAAAGTCAAGATTTATAGCAAATGCTTTTTATGTTAGTAGTAAAAAGGAAGCAGAAGATAAAATATTAGAAATTAGAAAAAAATTTTATGATTCAAAACATAATTGTTATGCGTATATAGTAAATGATATAGAAAAGTTTAGTGATGATGGTGAACCTTCTGGAACAGCAGGAGCACCATTATTAAAATTGATAAAAAATAATAATTTAAATAATATATTAATAGTAGTAACAAGATACTTTGGAGGAATATTATTAGGAACAGGAGGATTAGTAAGGGCATATACAGATGCAGGAAAAAAAACACTAGAAAAAGCAGAAATAATAGATAAAGAATATGGGATAAGATATTCAGTAGAAATATCTTATAATAATTTAAAGAACTTAGAATATATATGTAAAAAAATAGGAATTAATATAGTAAAGTTAGATTATAAAGTAAACATAATAGTAACTTTAGAGTCAAACATAGACAAGAAATTAGAATTAGGATTAAGTAATGTCGAAATTTTGAATGTGAATATAGAGGAGGAAAATATCATAATTTAGAGGAACAACATATATTATATAATTATAATATAGTATGAAAAAAGTCGAAAAAAGACACACGAAAAATATCGCCAAAAATAAAGGTTTATAGAAATAATTGCAAAAAATTGGAAAAAACTATTGAATAATTTTTAAAAACTTTATATAATCATATGGTAAAATTTTACAGATGATTAAATTTAGGAGGTATTTTAAGTGAATGACAAAATAAGAATTTTAATAGCAGATGATAACTATGAATTTGGTATGACATTAAAAAATTATTTAAGTAATGATGAAAGTATGGAAATAATAAAAATTTCAAGAGATGGAGAAGAGGCATATTCAGATATAGTAAGACTAAAACCAGATGTAGTATTACTAGATGTAATAATGCCAAATTTAGATGGAATAGGTGTTCTAGAGAAATTAAATAAATCTAAACTAGAAAATAATCCAACAAAAATTATGATATCAGCTGTTGGGCAGGACAAAATTACGCAAAAAGCAATAGTATTAGGAGCAGACTATTATATAGTAAAACCATTTGATATTTCTATATTAACACAAAGAATAAAAGAAATAAAAACAGAGAATCCAGAAAGAATTAATGATATTAGTTTAAATAGAGAAATAAAATCACCATATATAACAGTAAAGGGAACAGAAGAAAACAAGAAAGGAAATTTAGAGGCAGCTGTAACAAATGTTATTCATGAAGTTGGAGTTCCAGCACATATAAAAGGATATCAATTTTTGCGAGAAGCAATAATAATGTCAGTAAATAATATAGAAATGATTAATCAAATAACAAAACAATTATATCCAGATATTGCAACTAAATATGGAACAACACCTTCTAGAGTAGAAAGAGCAATACGCCATGCAATAGAAGTAGCGTGGGGTAGAGGAGATCCAAAAGTAACAGAAAATATATTTGGATACACAGTATCAGCAACTAAAGGAAAGCCAACAAATTCAGAATTTATCGCAATGATAGCAGATAAATTAAGATTAGAACTAAAATCAGCATAGTATAGTAATAACAAGAAATACAGAGATTAAAAAATAAAAAAATTATATTTATAAACCAATAAATACTTTTTTAGACCAATAAAGATAATAAGTAAAAACCAATAAACACCTTTTATTTATTGATTAGAAAATTAATAAATAAGAGGTGTTTTTATGATTAAAGTTGATTATAGAAATCATCATTTTAAAATAATTACAAAAAATTAATTTGTTCGCTATACAAATAAACGAAAATGCATTATAATGGTAAATGTAGGAAAAAAGAATAAGCGGAGTGAGTTGCCACCTTTTACTTTAGATGAATACATATTATGCCACAACTTTTAGTTGTGAGAATGTAACAAAAGGAGGTGGTTAATATGGTAGAAATAGCGTTATTAGAAATTACTAACCTACTATTCTATGGATTAGTAGGAATAACTATCATAAATATTGCCTTATTAATCATCATTTGTTTTTTACTATATAGGCAATAAAAAAATAACCATTCTGCTTTGACGAGGGAATGGTTATAACTCTTTCGGCAACCACTTACGTGGATTCTTTATTTCCTACTTTTATTATACACGGCTCACAAATAAATGTCAAATAGTTTTGAGAAAATGAAATAAAGAATAATAAATTATAAAAAATTTGGAAAAAAGTATTGCATTATGTAAAGTAATGTGATATAATAAAATTGTAATTGGGGAATTACATACGTGAACCGTAAGGTGAGGAGCCTTACAAAAAACGCGGGGGTAGCTATAGCTACCCTCGTATTTTATATAATAACGTATAAAAAATTGACTATATCTTTATAAAGTGATATAGTAAATTTAACAAAGACTTAGAGTCTTCAACTGCAATTGGAGACTTCTACCATGTCTCCAGTTGTTAAATAATTTTGAAAGGAGATTTGGTAATATGAAAGAAATGCTTTTTAAGTGTAACGATTGCTGTTATGCGAAGGAAATAACAATAAGACGGCTTCCTAAATCTGAATTAGAAAAAGAGAGTTTAGCCCGCATGTTATACAGAGCAGAAAGCACAGAAAATTTTGATGAGTTAATTGACGAAATGATGGCTACATCAGAAGACTATAGTTCCATTATTATATCTATGATAGGAACAGGATTACTGACAGAAGAATTATATAACAAAATATACTGTTATTATAAAAATGATTCTAAGGTAAAAATTTGTCTGATGTATACATTAGGCACTAAAAATCCAATACCATCATGGATGGAGAAAGAAATTAGATTATCAAAATAGAATAGCGATAACTTAAGAAAGATATTCTTAATATAAAGACCTTCACTATCTAGTGAAGGTCTTTATGAATTTAATTATTATTCAACAGTAACAGATTTAGCTAAATTTCTTGGTTTATCAACATCGAGATTTTTATATTTAGCAATATAGTATGCAAATAATTGTAGTGGAATTATTGATAATATAGGAGAAAGGAATGAGTTACATTCAGGTATACTTATATTACAACTAATATTTATATTAGGTAAATTTTGATTACTAAGCATCATAACATTAGCTCCTCTTGTTATAACCTCTTCTATATTACTTATAGTTTTGCCTAATAAATTTTTATTTGTAGCAATACCAATTACTGTCACTCCATCTTCAATTAAAGCAATAGGACCATGTTTAAGTTCTCCAGCTGGGTATGCCTCAGAATGTATATAAGATATTTCTTTTAATTTTAAAGAGCCCTCCATACATACTGGATAATCAATATTTCTACCTATAAAGAAAATATCTTTTTGTGAATATACTTTATTAGCAAAATTCTTAATAATATCTGTATTTCCCAATACTAATTTTGTCTTTTCAGGGAGGTTTAATATTTCCTCTTTAAAATCTTCTAATTCTTTTGAATTTAATCCTAATAACTCAGCAAAATATACAGCAAGAATATTTAAAATGACAACTTGACAAGTATATGCTTTAGTTGATGCAACAGCAATTTCTGGACCAGCATGTGTATAAATAGTATAATCTGCAATTCTAGTTAAAGAACTACCAATAACATTAACAATAGCTAAGGTTTTAGAGTTAAGATTTTTTGCTAATTTTAGAGCAGCGATAGTATCAGCAGTTTCACCAGATTGACTTACAAAAATACAAAAAGTGTGTTCATCTATTAATGGATTTCTGTATCTAAATTCTGATGCAGCATCTACTTCTACTGGCAAATTACAAAAATGTTCAAAAGTATATTTAGTTGCTAAACCTGAATGCATTGCTGTACCACATGCAATAATATATATTTTATTAATGTCAGCTAAATCTATATTTAAGTCATCAAAATGGCATTTTTCATTAATATTTAATCTTGATCCTATTGTTTCAGCTATAGCTTTAGGTTGTTCATATATTTCCTTAAGCATATAGTCTTCATAACCATTTTTTTCGCTACTATTTACATCCCAATCAATATTTTTAATTTCTTTAGTCAAATTATTTAAATCAATATCAAAAAAATCAACTTTATCTTTAGTTATCATAGCTAATTCATTATCTTCTAAAAAATAAAATTTATTTGTAAACTCTAAAATTGCTGGAATGTCTGATGCAATGTAGTTTTCAGTATTACCAATTCCCACAACTAAAGGACTATCTTTTCTTGCAATAATAATAGAATCTTTTAAAAGGGGAGTAATAATTTCAAGAGCATAGCTACCTTTTAGATCTTTTAAAGCAAGAGTAATAGCCTTCATGACATTATTTATTTTGCTGTAATAATAAGAAATTAAATTTGGAATAACTTCTGTATCAGTTTGAGATATTAAAGTATACCCATTATTTTCTAAGAAACGTTTAATTTCTGAATAATTTTCAATAATACCATTATGAACAACAGCAAAAGTTTTTGTATTATCTAAATGAGGATGAGCATTTTCTTTTGAAGGAACACCATGTGTTGCCCATCTAGTATGGGCAACACCTATATTTCCAACTAAATTTGAAAGTTCAGGATGGTTCTCAAGATTTTTAACTCTACCTTTATCCTTAACTATATCCAATGTATTATTATCTAATACACAAATTCCAGAAGAATCATAACCTCTGTACTCAAGAGAAAGCAATCCCTTAATAAGCACTGGTACAGCCTTTTTAGTACCAATATAACCTACTATTCCACACATATATGAATAGACCTCCTATAAAAAGTATTTAATTCACAAAGACTACTGATATTACTTTGTTACACTATCACTAATGCTTTTTAATAATATCTATTGACAATAGTGTGTCATAGAGTATCCGCCGATCATTTCGATTCACTCTAACCTCGTTAGCAGAAAAACTGCCCTGGCGCTAATATATATAATATATTTTAAATTAACATTCTATGTGAACTACTATATAATATATAATATTTAATAAAAAGTTACAAGTATTTTTAAAATTATAAGAATATTTTAATAAATGTAATGCAACAATTAATATTAGAAGAAATAGACAAATCTTGTGTATTTGTTCAATTTATGTTATATTAATAGATGTAGGTAAGAAAAAATGTTTAATATAGAAGAAGAGTTAAAGAAATTGCCAAATAAACCAGGGGTATATATAATGCATGATAAAAAAGATACAATTATATATGTGGGCAAAGCTATTTCTTTAAAAAAGAGAGTAACACAATATTTTAGAAAAAATAATAAAACACAAAGAATTCAAAATATGGTATCATTAATAGACCATTTTGAATATATTGTTTGCGATAATGAGGCAGAAGCTTTAGTATTAGAATGTAATCTAATAAAAAAGAATATGCCTAAATTTAACGTACTACTTAAAGATGATAAAACATATCCATATATAAAAATAAACACAAAGGCAGACTATCCAGATGCATATATTACAAGAAAGATTTTAAATGATGGTGCTAGATATTTTGGACCATATCCAAATTCAGGGGCTGCTAGAGAAATGATAGATTTTATTAAATCCAAATTTAAAATAAGACAATGTAAAAATTTTAAATATAAAGATAGAGCTTGCTTAAATTATCATATAAAAAAATGCTCAGCACCTTGTATGAACTATATATCCAAAGAAGAGTATAATAATCAAATAAAGCAAATTATTTCTATTCTAGAAGGAAAAACAGATTCCGTAAAAAAAGAATTAGAAAAAAAGATGGATCAAGCATCAAAAAATATGGAATATGAAAAGGCAGCAGAAATAAGAGATCAAATAAGTGCAGTAGAAAGAATATCACAAAGACAAAAAGTTTCTAATATATCTGAAAATGATATAGATGTAATAGGTATTTATAGAGATGAATATGAAATATGCATAGAAATATTTTATATAAGAAGTAGTAAAATGATAGATAGAGAACATTACTTTTTAAAAGGATTAAATGACGAAGAAGATAAACAAATTATATCAGATTTTATAAAACAGTATTATGTAGGAAAATCGTTTTTACCAAATAAGATAATGATAAAAGAAGACATAGAAGATAGAGAATTAATAGAATTATGGCTTACACAGATGGCAGAAAGAAAAGTTGAAATAAAGGTACCACAAAAAGGTGAAAAATTAAAATTAGTAGAAATGGCGGAAAATAATGCAGAAATTACCTTGAAGAATAAGAAAAAGAGTAACCAACATATTATAGTTGACATGAAGGAAGCACTAAAGTTAGATAGATTACCTAGAAGAATAGAATGTTTTGATATTTCAAATATTTCAGGAACATATATGGTAGCTGGCATGTGTGTAATGATAGATGGAGTAATAAAAAAGAATTTATCAAGGAAATTTAGGATAAAAACTGTAGTATCCCAAGATGATCCAAAATGTATGGAAGAGGTAGTTAAAAGAAGGCTAAAACATTCAATAAATAATAAAGATAATGGATTTGGAAGTCTGCCAGATGTTATTTTTGCAGATGGTGGAATTACACAAATAAGAGCAATAATTGAAGGTATAAAAAACGTGGAAAATGCAACCAATGAAAAATTAGATATAAGAGTATTTGGTATGATAAAAAGTGATAAGCATAGGACAAAAGCATTAATTGATGAAAACAGAAAAGAGGTAGAAATCTCAGAAGAACTATTTAATCTAATAACACAATTTCAGGATACTGTACATGATACAGCTATTGGATATCATAAGTTTTTAAGAGATAAATCAATGACAAAATCAGCATTAGATGATATAAATGGAATAGGAACAACAAAAAAAGCATTATTATTAAAAAAGTTTGGTAGTGTGCAAAAGATAAAAGAAGCAGATATTGAAGAAATAATGAAAGTAAAAGGTATAAATCAAGAATTAGCACGAAAAATAAAATACGAATTAAGTAATAATTAAACCTTTCCATGAATATACTTTATATAGTATAGGAGGGGAAATATGAGTAAAAAAATTATTATAGGCTTAGTAGTAAGTTCAATTTTTGTACAAGCAATTCTATTTACATTATTATATCAGTTTGTGCAAGTTTTAGGTAGATTATAAATAACAAATTTACACAAATTAGTTATGGGGAATTAGTACACTAATACAAAAAATAAATAATCATAATATATAAAAAATATATAATATATGATAAAATATATAAAAAATTAAAAGGAAAAATAACAAATGGAAAACGCTAAAACACCTGGAACTGTATATATATATATATATATATCGTAAGATTTAATAAAATAATATTATGTAAACATAGAAAAACTATGTCTTTTAGTAATATCTAAAAGGCATAGTTTTTTGTGTTTTTAATCCAAAATGACTGTATCTACAGAATATTAACTGGAGTAATAGAAAGGATAGAAAGTCTAATGAAAAAATTTAAAAAAGATACTAAAATTTATCAATTGAATAATGGAATAACAATGATAGTATTAGTAGTTATAATAATAGTATTACTAATATTAGCAGGAATAACATTAAATTTAGCATTTGGAAATAAAGGATTACTGTCAAGATCAAAAAATATTACTGAAAAATGGAGTGAAACAGAGAAAAAAGAAAAGGAAGACTTAGCCAAATTAGCAAATGAAATGAAAGTTGAGAAAGAAGATTTAGATATAATACCACCAACAGTAGAAATAGGAAAAATGTCTAAGACTACAGCATGGGTAAATGAACCAGTTAGTTTATCAGTAACACTAAAAGATAATGAAAGTGGAATAGATATTGAAAAGTGTATATGGGAATATAGTACAGAATGTGATTTAATAGGAGAAGATGAGAGTAAATATAAAGGAGGCATATTTAAAGAAGAATCAGAAACAATAGAATTAAGAGCACCAGGAAAAGGCAAATATTATTTGCATGTATTAGCAATAGATAAAGCAGGAAATAAAACAGAAAAAATATCAAAAGAATATGCTCAAATAAATGACACATTATATTTATATAAAGATGGATATGACAGTACAGATATAACAGGAGGTTTTATAATTGCTAAAGATTGTGATCCTACACCAGATAATGTATTGAATAATACTAATGTAAGTATTTCAAAAAATTCTACTAATATGGTTTTTAGCCATTCAATAACACGTCAAAGTTCTGGTAATGGTGGGGGATGGAGTATAGGCTTAATATCTACAAAAAATAAAATAGATATTACTTATTTTAATGATCTATATATAGAATATTCATTTCCAAATCCTAATAGGAATAATTGCAATTTTAGATCAAGGATTTTCAAAGGTTCACCTCCAAACAGAAATAATATATTAATGGGAGGAAAAGATTATATATTTGATATAAAAACAATTGATAAAACATCTATTAGTAATATAAAAGGAGATAATTGGGTAGGATTAGCTAGTTGGTTTTATTGTAATACTTTAACACCAAACCAAACGATTAAAATTACACTTTATTCAATATATTTAAAGTGTTAATTTAAATTTTATTAGACATGATAATAAAATTATTATTTTGTTTTATATAAAATCGAAAAATATAAAAATTAAATGCGGTTCAAATATTAGAAAAAATCTAACATTTTGAGGCGTATTTTTTATCAGTTTTAATTGATTTTTTAATAAATTTGATATATACTTGAAAAAAATAAAAAAAGACAGCCTTTTAAAAGAAAGGATATAAAATATGAGAGAAGAAAAAGGAATGGGGATAATACAAATAATATTACTTAGTATAATAATAATAATAATATGCATTTTTGCATACAAGTTTATAAGAAGTAAAATAAAAAGTGATACTGTAGTAGACATTAAAGCAAATATGTTACTTATACAAGGTAAATGTAAAGTATTAGGACAAACTAGTAAAGCTAATAACAATAAAGATGGCTTAAAAGGAAAAAAAGTTTCAGAAATGAAAGATGACAATATTATTTCAGAATTTTTATCTAAAAATTTAATAGAAGAAGATAAACAAGAAAATTACTATGTACTAAGTGATGAAGATCTAGAAAGTATGGGACTAGAAGTTAAGAATGAAAAAAAATCATATTATATTGTAAACTATGAAACATATGATGTATTTATAACAAAAGGATATACAGATATAGAAACAAATGAGGTAATATATAAATCAGAATAATGGTGATAATTATGAAAGAAAAAGAAGAGGAAAGATTAAATCTTTTAAAAAAATATGAAGAAAATTTATATAAAGAAGGACTAAAATATATTTGCGGTATTGATGAAGCAGGTAGAGGACCACTTGCAGGTCCAGTTGTTGTAGGTGCAGTAGTTATGCCAAAAGATTCTAAATTAGAATTTATGAATGACTCAAAAAAAGTAACAGAAAAAAGAAGAAACGTATTGTATGACCAAATTTTAGAAACAGCAATAGCATATGGAGTAGGGATTGTATTTCAAGAAGAAATAGATGAACTAAACATATTAAATGCAACTAAAAAAGGACTACATTTAGCATTAGGACAAGTGATAGAAAAATTAAATAATAAACCAGACATAATTATAGTAGATGCTCTAAGAGAAATAAATACTTATGGAGTAGAATATCAGTCAATAATTAAAGGTGATGCAACATGTTATTCAATATCAGCAGCATCAATTATAGCAAAGGTTACAAGGGATAGGATAATGGAGGAATGGGATAAAGTATATCCTGTATATGGTTTTGAAAAACATAAAGGATATGGAACTAAAGCACATATATTAGCAATTAAAGAATATGGACCATGTCCATTACATAGAAAAACATTTATAAAAAATTTTGTTTAAAACAAAAAATAAATTAAGTCAAAGAAAGAGCATATCATTTGACTTAAATAACATACTCCTTCTCTGTTTTAATTCAAGGCGCTAAAAGGTCGACGCCTCAATGCGTTTAAAGATTTTCAAGATAATCATAGATATGCTCATCATCTGCAAGCTTGACACATGTTATTGCTGCAACAACAATAAATGCTACAAATAAGACTACTTTTAACACTTTCCGCATTATGCTACCTCCTTCTACAAGAATATGATTATTATACAATAAATTAAACAAAATATCAATGATAGGAGTCATTTACACATGAATATTTTAGATATAATAGCAAAGAAAAGAGATAAACAAGAATTAACAAAAGAAGAAATTGACTTTTTTATAACTCAGTATACTAAAGATAATATTACAGATTATCAGGCAGCAGCATTAGTAATGGCAATATATATTAATGGAATGAATGAAAGAGAAATAACAGATTTAACACTTGCAATGGCCTACTCAGGAGATGTATTAGATTTATCTATATTAGGAGAAGTTGTAGATAAACATAGTACTGGAGGAGTAGGAGATAAAATAACATTAATATTAATGCCAATTATTGCATCATTAGGAATACCAGTGGCAAAAATGTCTGGAAGAGGATTAGGATTTACAGGTGGTACTATAGATAAATTAGAATCTATACCAGGTTACAATGTATCAGTAAATGTAGATGAGTTTATACAGAATGTAAAAGATATAGGTATTAGTTTAATAGGTCAAACATTAAATTTAGCACCTGCAGATAAGAAATTATATGCATTAAGAGATACAATAAATTGTACACAAAGTATACCTCTTATTGCATCTAGCATAATGAGTAAAAAGATTGCCTCTGGAGCAAATAAAATTGTAATAGATGTTACATGTGGTAGTGGAGCATTCATGAAAAATATTAATGAAGCAAAAGAACTAGCAGAACTTATGACTAAAATAGGAAAACTCGCTGGAAAAGAAACTGTATGCATAATAACAGATATGAATGAGCCAGTAGGCCATAGTGTTGGAAATACGTTAGAAGTTATAGAAGCGGTAGATGTATTAAAAGGAAATACAATGCCAGAAGATATAAAAGACATAATAACAAATTTAGGATCAAATATGCTTTTATTAGCAGGAAAAGTAGAGACACTAGAAGATGGAAAAGTAAAGATATTAGAAAACATAAAAAATGGTAAAGCATATAAAAAGTTTTTAGAATTAGTTGCTAATCAGGGAGGAAACATTGCATATATAGAAAATACAGAAAAATTAAAAAAGTCAAAATATGTTGTTCCAATAATAGCAAAAAAACAAGGAAAAATCGTAAATTTAGATGCATATAATATAGGAAAAATGTCAGTGTATTTAGGTGCAGGAAGGACAAAAAAGGAAGATAAAATTGATAAAGAAGTAGGTTTTGTATTTAACAAAAAAGTAGGAGATACAGCAAAAACAGGAGAAGTGTTAGGATTTATTCATTCAAATGATGAAGCAAAAGCAAAAGAGACGCAAAACCAAGAAATATATGTAATTGATTAAATTCAACCAAGAGGGACAGTCATTTTTGGTTGAAGATAAGTTAAATATTAAAGATTAGAAAAATTAGCAATTTTCAACCAAAAATGGTTGTCCCCATTGGTTGAAAATCGGAAGGAATCAAAATGATAGAAGATATTTTAGCAAGAGTAATTGTAGTAAAAAGAGATGGAAAAAAAGTTAATTTTGATGGAACAAAGATAGCAATTGCAATAAAAAAAGGATTTGATAGCGTAGAACTAGAAAGTGAAAGCAAAAAATATAGTGAAGATGATATAAATAAAATATATAATAAAGTTATAGAAAAAATTGTAGATTTAAAAACTGATAGAATAAAAATAGAAGAAATACAAGATCTAATAGAAGAAGAAATTAAAGCAAATGGTTATGAAGATGTATATAAGTCTTTTTCAGAGTATAGGGAAAATAGAACTCAATCAAGAGAAATTTTCTTTGATGAAAAAAGAAAACATAAATTTTTAAAGGCATTAGAAAAGTTAGGGCTTAAGACAAAAGAAAATGCAGAAATAATAATAGATAATAAAAATGCAATGCAAACTATGTCAGCATATGGAAGTACAATATCCCAAGAATTTGCAACATCATATCTAATAAAGAAAAAATTTGCAGATAGTCATGAAAATGGAGATATTAATATTCACAATTTAGATTTTTATCCAATTGGAACAACAGAGAGTTGCCAAATAGATTTAGAAAAATTATTTACAGATGGATTTTCAACAGAAAGTAGTGTAGTAAGAGAACCACAAAATATATTTACATATTCGATTTTAAGTGTTATTGCTATATCTGGAAATCAAAAAGATCAATCAGGAGAGCAAGGAATTCCAGCATTTGACTATTATATGGCACCAGGAGTTTTAAAATCTTTTAAAAAGCAATTTAGACAAACAATTTATGACATATTAGAATATACAGATTATGATAAATTTATAGCAATCAATGGAATAGAGAGAGAAATTGATAAATTATCTACAATAGATTTCAACATAGAAGAATTTTACAAATTCACTAGAAATGCAGATGAACTTAAGAGAATGTTTAGAATTGTATATAAAAGTGCTTTAGAGAAAACAAACAACCAAGTATACCAATCTATGGAAGCTTTTGTGCATAACCTAAATAGCTTATGTACAGACAATCTAAATTCCAAATATACTGCTATTAATTTGGGTACAGATACAAGTATGGAAGGACGAATGATTACAGAAAACTTCTTAAGATGCATAGATGAGGGAATAGGAAACAAGAAATCAATAGTTACACCAATTACAGTATTTAAAGTAAAAAATGGTGTGAACTATGATAAAAATGATAAAAATTATGATTTATTTAAAAAAGCATGTAAATTAGCAGAAGAAAACAAAAATATACGATTTGCATTTTTAGATTCAACATATAATATTCAAAAATATAAAGTAGGAGATTATAATACAGAAGTAGCATATTTAAGTGATGGTTCAAGAATAATAGATAATAATATAGATGAGGATAAAGAAATTGTTTCTAGTAGAGGAGTAATATCTACAACAACAATAAATTTACCAAGAATAGCACTTAAACATCAAGATTTAGAAGAATTTTTTAACGAATTAGATCAAAAATTAGAACTTGTAAAAGACCAATTGCTAGAAAGACTTGAAATACAAGGAAATAAAAAAGTATACAATTTTCCATTTTTGATGAAACAGAATGTTTGGATCGATTCAGAAAAATTAAAAGATGAAGATAAAGTAAGAAAAGCATTAAAACAAGGAATTATGAAAATATCGTTTATAGGGCTAAATGAATGCTTAATAGTTCTAAAAGGTAAAAATCATGGAGAAAGTAAAGCATCACAAGAATTAGGAATAAAAATAATTGAAACAATGAAAAACAAAGTAGATGAGTTTTCAAAAAAATATAATTTAAATTTTGCTTTAGCGGGAGATACAACAAAAGAAATAGCAAAAGAATTTATGGAAGTTGATAGAGTAATATTTGGAAAAATAAAAGATGTAACAGATAAAGAAGAATATACACCATCTTTTGAATTACCAAAAGAATATGATAGCGAAACAAAAATAAAAATTGAAGCACCATATCATGAGCTTACAAACGGAGGTCATATAACTGAAGTATGCATAAAAGGAAATGTAGAAGATATAATAAAAGAAATGTATAAAAAAGACATTGGTTTTGCAAAAATCAATAAAATATAGAAAGGAAATAAGATTATGAAAAAAATAAATATTGAAGGAATGCATTGTGAAGGATGTAAAGTTAGATTAACAAAAGTGCTTAATAGTTTAGAAGGAGTAAAAGAAGCAGTAGTTAGCTTAGAAGAAAAAAATGCACAAATAGATTTCGATGAAAATATAGTTACAATGGACAAAATTAAAGAAACAATTAATGATGCAGGTTTTGAAGTAGTAGACTAAATTATTAAAAAGGAAATAAATTAGTATGAAGAAAGTTTTATTAAAAATAGGCGGAATGACCTGCAGTGCATGTTCAAGTGGATTGGAAAAATATTTAAATAGGCAGGATGGAATAACAAGTGCAGCTGTAAATCTAGTAATGAATAATGCGAGTATACAATATGATGAAGAAAAACTAGATTTAAAGCAAATTGACAAATTTATAGAAAAAGCAGGTTTTGAAAGTTTAGGGATAGATAATTTTGAAAAAGAAGAAAAAAAGAACAATAATCAAAAATATAATTTAATTATATTAACTATATTATCTATAATAACTTTATATATATCAATGGGGCATATGGTGAATTTGCCTCAAATTCCAATTTTAGAAAATTCAATAATACTTGCTATCACACTTTTGGTATTATCACTAATAGTATGTTTTATGGGTAAAGACATAATAAAAAATGGATATAAAAACTTAATTCATAAAACTCCTAATATGGATACATTAGTTGGAATTGGAGTTTTAAGTAGTATGATTTATAGCATATTTGGAACATATATGATTTTTAAAGGAAATGAAGAATATGTTCACAAACTTTATTATGAGTCAGTAGTTATAATAATATTTTTTATAAGAATAGGTAAGTATATAGAAAATAGAAATAAAGATAAAACAAAAGATGCAATACAAGATCTTATGATGATAACACCTAAATATGCGACTATAATAAAAGATGGTAAAGAATTGCAAGTTACAATTGATGAAATAGAAAAAGGAGATGTTGTAATTTGCAAACCAGGAGAAAAATTTGCAGTAGATGGAGAAATATTAGAAGGAACTACTCATATTGATGAATCATTTATAACGGGAGAGAGTATACCAGCAAAAAAGGAAAAAGGAAATAAAGTAATTGCTGGAAGTATAAACTATGAGGGAACAGTAACATATAGGGCAGAAAAAATAGGAAAAGAATCAACAGTTTCAGAAATAGTAAAACTTGTAGTAGAAACAGCAAGTACAAAGGCTCCAATTGCAAAAATTGCAGATAAAATAAGTGGATATTTTGTACCAGCAATAATGATAATAGCAATAATAAGTGCATTAGTATGGATTTTAATAGAAAAGGAAACTTCATTTGCAATAAATATATTTATATCAATTTTAGTAGTAGCATGTCCATGTAGCTTAGGATTAGCTACTCCACTTTCAATAGTCATAGCATCAGGAGAAGCTAGTAGAAAGGGAATCTTAATAAAAAATAGTGAAAGCTTAGAAAATGCACATAAAGTAAAAACAATAGTTTTTGATAAAACAGGTACTTTAACTAAAGGAAAATTAAATATATATAAAATATACAATTATACAAAATTAGAAGAAAATGACTTGCTAAAGATAGTAGCAAGTATAGAATCAAAATCAGAACATCCAATTGCAAGAGGAATAGTAAATAATGCAAAAGAAAAGAACATTGAGTTAGAAAAAGTAACAGAATTCAAAAATATTGCAGGACATGGTGTAAGCGCAAAATTAGAAGATGTAGGGTACTTAATAGGCAATAGTAAATTAATGCTTGAAAATAATATCCAAATAAAAGAAAAAGATGAATTATCACTAGAAAAAGAAGGATGCAGCATATTATACATTGCAAAGCAAAATGAGTTATTAGCACTAATTGGTGTAAAAGATACAATAAAAGAAAATGCAAAAGAGGTAATAAAAAAATTAAAAGAAAAAAATATAAATATTGTAATGCTTACAGGAGATAATAAAGAAACTGCCACAGCAATAGCAAATTCATTAGAAATAGAAAATGTAATAGCAAATGTTTTACCTAAAGATAAAGCAAATGAAATAGAAAAATTAAAAAAAGATGGATTGGTTATGATGTGTGGTGATGGAATAAATGATAGTATTAGCCTAATAAAAGCAGATATAGGATTATCTGTAGGAAGTGGAACAGACATAGCAATGGATAGTAGTGATATTGTTTTAATGAATGATGACTTATCAAAAATTGAAGACTTAAACAATATAAGTAAAAAAACAATAAAAAATATAAAACAAAATTTATTTTGGGCATTTTTCTATAATATTTGTATGCTACCAGTAGCTATGGGAATGTTATTACCTATAAATATAACTATAAACCCTATGATGGCAGCATTTGCAATGACGATAAGTAGTGTAACAGTAACATTAAATAGTTTAAGATTAAAATATTCTTTAAAATAATATATTAAATATGGTAAAAAATGAAAATTTATGATATACTAATAACGCAAAAAAGGAGGTAACTTGTGAAAGTAAATAAAGAAGAATTACTGCATATTGCAAATTTAGCAGACTTAAAAATAAAAGAAGAAGAAATAGATAAATATTTAAATAATTTAGAAGACATACTAAATTATACAGATGTATTAAATTCTGTAGATTTAAATAACTGTGAAGAAACAATAGTAGCAAATGATAGTACAAATGTATTTAGAAAAGACGAAGTAAAAGTATTTGAAGATAATGAATTATTATTACAAAATGCACCAGAAAAAGAAAGAAATATGTTTAAAATACCAAAAGTAATAAATTAATAAAAGGAGAAATATATGGGAAAAATATTTGTAATAGATGGAACAGATGGATCAGGAAAACAAACTCAATTTGAAAAATTAAAAGAAAATTTATCAAAAGATAATATAGACTATAAAGTAGTAAGCTTTCCAAATTATGATAGTCCTTCATCTTCATTAGTAAAAATGTATTTATCTGGAGAATTTGGGGAAAACGCAAAAGAGATTAGCCCATATATCGCTTCAACATTTTATGCAGCAGATAGATATGCAACATATACAACACAATATAAAAGTTATTATGAAAATGGTGGAATAATACTTGCAGATAGATATACAACTGCTAATATGGTACATCAAGCAGGAAAAATAAAAGATAAAGAAGAAAGAGAAAAATTTTTAAATTGGCTTTGGGATTTTGAATTTAACTTATATGGACTTCCTGTTCCAAAAGAAGTATTTTTCTTAAAAATGCCACCAGAAAAGGCATTAGAATTAATAAAAGATAGAGAAAACAAATTTACACATAATGCAAAAAAAGACATACATGAAAGAGATAAAAATCATATTATAGATAGTTATAATGCAGCATGTGATGTTGCTAAAAAGTATAATTGGTATATAGTAGAATGCATAAAAAATGGGAACTTAAGAACTATAGAAAATATAAGTGAAGAAATTTATACGGAGATAAAAAAACATCTTTAATTGAGAGGAGAAAGTAGATGTCAGATATTACAAGGCTTACAGTTAGCGAACTAAAAGAAAAATTAGATAAAAAAGAACTTACATCTTTAGATATAACTAATGCATACATAGATAGAATAAATGAAAAAGAAAAAGATGTACAAGCATTTATAACATTAACAACAGATTCAGCTAAGGAAAAGGCAGAAGAAATAGATAAAAGGGGTAGAAAAAGTGAATATTCAGGTATTCCAATAGGAATAAAAGATAACCTTTGTACAAAAGGAGTAAAAACAACATGTGCATCTAAAATGCTAGAAAATTTTGTATCTCCATATGATGCAACAGTAATTGAAAATCTAAATAAAGAAGAAATATTTAGTTTAGGAAAACTAAATATGGATGAATTTGCAATGGGAAGTTCTACTGAAAATTCAGCAATGAAAATTACTAGAAATCCATGGGATCTAAATACTGTACCAGGGGGATCATCAGGAGGAAGTGCAGCAGCAGTTGCAGCAGATTTAGTTCCATGGGCATTAGGAAGTGATACAGGTGGATCAATAAGAGAGCCTGCTTCATTTTGTGGAGTGGTAGGACTAAAACCTACATATGGATTAGTATCAAGATATGGATTAGTAGCATTTGCATCATCATTAGATCAAATAGGCCCTATTACAAAAGATGTAAAAGATAATGCTATATTATTAAATTTAATTGCAGGACATGACGAAAAAGACTCAACTTCATCAAATACTCAAAAAATAGATTATACAAAATCTTTAAAAAATGATGTAAAAGGTTTAAAAATAGGCATACCTAAAGAGTTTTTTGGCGAAGGTATAAATAAAGAAGTAAAGGAAAAACTATTAGAAGCATCAGAAATATATAAATCATTAGGAGCAACAGTAGAAGAATGTTCTTTAGATGTATCAACATATTCTCTAGCAGCTTATTATATAATCGCATGTGCAGAAGCAAGTTCAAATTTAGGAAGATTTGATGGAATAAGATATGGATATAGAGCAAGAGAATTTAATTCACTAAAAGAATTATATACAAACTCTAGAACAGAAAGCTTTGGAAATGAAGTAAAAAGAAGAATAATATTAGGAACATATGTATTATCTTCTGGATATTATGATGCATATTATAAAAAAGCTCAAAAGGTTAGAACGTATGTAAAAAAAGAATTCGACAATGCATTTAGTAAATATGATGTTTTACTAACACCAGTAGCACCAACAACGGCATTTAAAATTGGTGAAAAAAATGAAAATCCATTAGAAATGTATTTAGCAGATATATGTACTGTATCTATAAACATAGCAGGTGTTCCAGCAATATCTATTCCTTGTGGTGTAGATAATAAAGGAATGCCAATAGGAATGCAGTTAATAGGAAATAAATTTCAAGAAGAAAAAATATTAAATGCAGCATATACATTTGAGCAAAAAATCAAATTTAGAGAAAACTATAAACCAACATTTAAAAATTAATTGAGAGGAGATAATAGATGGCAGCAGAAAGTTATGAAACAGTTATAGGTTTAGAAGTACATGCAGAGTTATCTACAAAAACAAAAATATTCTGTTCATGTAAAACAGACTTTGGAGGAGAACCAAATACACAAACTTGCCCTATATGTATGGCACTTCCAGGAACACTACCTGTACTTAATGAAAAAGTAGTTGAGTATGCAGTAAAAGCAGGATTAGCAACAAATTGTAGTATTTCTAAAGATAGTAAAAATGATAGAAAAAACTATTTCTACCCAGACTTACCTAAATCTTATCAAATATCACAATTCGATAAACCATTATGTAACAATGGATATATTGAAATAGAAGACGATAATGGTAATGCTAAAAAGATTAGAATATTAAGAATACATATAGAAGAAGATGCAGGAAAACTAAATCATAATGAATTTGGTGGAGGAAGTTTAGTAGACTTAAATAGAGCTGGTGTACCACTAATAGAAATAGTATCAGAGCCAGATATAAGGTCAGCAAGTGAAGCAGATAGATATTTAAAAAAATTAAAATCAATTTTGCAATATATAGAAGTATCAGATTGTAAAATGCAAGAAGGATCTTTAAGAGCTGATGTTAATGTTTCTGTACATAAAAAAGATGAACCATTTGGAACTCGTACAGAAATGAAAAATATGAACTCATTTAAATCAATATCAAGAGCAATAGAATATGAAAAAGATAGGCAAATTGATGAAATTGAAAGTGGTAATAAAATAGAACAAGAAACCTTAAGATGGGACGATATAGAAGGAAAAACATTTATAATGAGAGATAAAGAAAATGCTCAAGATTATAGATATTTTCCAGAACCAGACTTAGTAGCAATAAAATTATCTGATGAGTACATTGAAAATATAAGAAAAAGCTTACCAGAAATGCCAGAATCAAGAAAAGTAAGATATATAGAAGAATTAGGATTATCAGAAAAAGATAGTAATATTATAACATCTTCAAAACATTTATCAGATTTATTTGAAAATGCAGGAAGAGTATGCAAAAACTACAAAGCAGTATGTAATTGGCTAAACTCAGATATTGCAAAAATTTTAAACGAAAAAGAATTAGAGCCTGAGCAAATTCCATTTACAGCAGATAATTTAGCAGAACTTGTAGAATTAATAGACAAAGGAACAATAAGTTCTAGCATTGCAAAAAAAGTATTAGATGAATTATTTGAAAATCCAAGAAAACCAAGTAATATTATAGAAGAAAAAGGATGGATACAAATTTCTGATGAATCACAAATAAAAGAAGTTGTAAAAAAAGTTTTATCAGAAAATGAACAATCAATATTAGATTATAAAGCAGGAAAAGATAGAGCCTTAGGATTTTTAGTAGGTCAAGCAATGAAACAAACAAAAGGAAAAGCAAATCCAAAAATGTTAAATGAAATGTTTATTGAAGAACTAAAAAAATAGACATAAATTACCAGTTTAAAAGTTTAATAAATGAGCATCATAATAGTGAAAAGAAATTAAACTTTTCAATTAAACTTTTAGGAGGTGAAACACAATGGCAAGTTCAAGCAATAAAGCAGTTCCAGAAGCAAAAGAAGCTCTTAACAAATTCAAATATGAAGTAGCTAATGAAGTTGGAGTATCTTTAAAAGAAGGT
This sequence comes from uncultured Clostridium sp., assembly GCA_947061115.1. Lineage (GTDB taxonomy): Bacteria > Bacillota > Clostridia > TANB77 > CAG-508 > CAG-793. The sequence goes on along the minus strand of CAMSMU010000003.1, from coordinate 8,020 downwards.
TACAATGGTAACATATCTGCAAGAGATGCTGGTAAAATAGGTGGAACAATGGTTAAGAAAATGATTCAACAAGCTGAATCTCAATTATCTAAATAGTTTAATTTAACTTAACTTTGTGAATTAACAAATAATTATTAGATAAAAAGAAGATACTGATTAAGTTAGTCTAACTAATTAAATTAGTATCTTCTTTTATATAATTGAAATATTACAAGTTATGCAAAATTGATATGGAATTTGATTAAACAAACAAACTATAAAGATTAAAAACCGAATTATTAAAAATAGGAATAGATACATTATTTTAAAAACATGTCGAGTTTTGTAGATATTTGACGAACGATTTTTGTTGATTTTAGCATGTTTTTGTAATATAATCATATATATTAAATCTTAAATTTTTAAATAGAACAAAATTGTAGGGGGCTATCAAAAGATCGTAGAAGCGACTATCAGTACCTCGCAAACCAAATTAATAAATAATTACAGAGGCAATTATCAAAGAAATCGTAGGAGCGATGATGGCATCGCGGAAAAAATGTTATTTCAAAAAATTAAATTCTTAAAATATCTCATTGACGAAATATAATCAATATTGTATAATAAAGGAGGTAAAAAACGAAATACATAGAGCAAAAAGTATGTTACCTAAAAATAGATAACAATAATTGTAAAAAAATAGACAAATTATTAGAAAATTATAAAATAGTACATAAAAAGCATGATATAAGTATAAGAAATATATTGATAGACAAAAAAGAAGCTTGCCTTTTTATTAATGACGTAGCCAGATTAAAAGGAACAAAAAGCGAATTAAAACCAGAAGATATAGAATTATATACAAACAGATATATAACAAAAAAATTCAAAGATAGAGAAACAGACATTATATATAAAATGAAAGAAAAAGATGTATTTTTCTTAATAGAGCATCAATCAACAGTAGATTATAATATGCCAAGAAGAATAGTAGAATATAAAATAGAAATAATAAACCAGTATATACAAAACAGTAAAAGTAGCAATAAGAAATATAAAACCCCATTAATAAAGGCAATAGTGTTATATACAGGAAGAGGAAAATGGAAAGTAAAAGAAAGCATAGAAGAAACTCAAGAAAAGCTAGAAGATGTAACAGAAGAAAGCTTTAGTAAATATAAAGCATTAGATGTAAATAAATATGAAGAAAAAGAAATGCTAGAAAAAGAGGGAGCATTATATAAAATAATATTGTTAGATAGGGCGAATAACAAAGAAAAAACAGAACAAGTATACAAAAAGGTACTAAAAAGTAAATTGACAAAAGAAGAAAAAGCAAAAATAGAAGAATATGCTATAAATATATTAGCAGAAACATTAGGAGAAAAGAAAATAGAAGAAATAAGCAAAGAATATTTAAAAAAAGGAGGGAAAACCATGTTAGCAGAAACGTTAAAAAGAGAAATGAGAAGGGACAGAAGAGAAGCAAGAAAAGAAGGACAAAAAATAGGTGAAGAAATAGGTAGAAAGCAGGTACTAGAAGAAAAAAATCAAATAATTAAAGAAATGCTAAAAAGCAATATAGACATTGAATTAATAAAAAAATGTACAAGATTAACAGACAAAGAATTAGAAAAAATAAAAAATGAAGTTTAATATATAGGCAAAATGAAAAAATTTTATTAAGAACTACTTGCACTAATGAAAAAATCGTGTTATAATAGCATATGTTATAGTTTAACACACTAAAGGGAGGTGCAAAACATGCCAAATATTAAATCAGCTATAAAGAGAGTTAGAGTTACAGAAAAGAAAACAAAAAGAAATAATATGATAAAATCTGAAACTAAAACAGCTATAAAAAAATATGAAGTTGCAAATAGCAAAGGAGAGAAAGAAGCAGTAGAATTACTATCTGAAGCTAAAAAGAAAATAGATAGTGCTTGCACAAAAGGAGTTATTTCAAAAAATGCGGCTTCTAGAAAAAAATCAAGACTAGAAAAAAAACTAGCTGTTAAAGTAGAAGCTAAAAAAGCTCCTGCAAAAAAAGCTGAAAAAAAAGTAGAAGTAGAAGCAGTAAAAGATGAAAATAAGGAATCTGTAAAGAAAACTACAACTAAAAAAGCTACTACAGCAAAATCTACAACAACAAAGAAAACAACTACAACTAAAAAAACAGCAAAAAAAGAAGAAAAATAAATTAAAGTTTATTTAATCAAAAAATAAACACATAAAATAATTTCGCGAAGTTATTAAAAGGACCTTACATAGGTCTTTTTTGTTTGAATGGAAAGACTATAGAAAGAATAAAGAGTGATCTGTTTTCACGTCAAATAATTTAATTTAGTTTTATGTTTGTTAATATAAAAATAGCAGGAGTGAAAAAACTCCTGCTTAAATGTTGGGGCGGACCTCTACACCTTATGTGCTTCAACTCCCGGCGCATTGGTTGTTGCACAAATACAGCTTCATTAGTAAGTAATAAACCAATAAATACATGGCTTACACTTATGCTTGTTGCACAATGACCTTTGGTAGAATGGTACCTGGGAAAAAACCATAACCCAAAGCATAAAACTGCACAAATTGCAAACATAATGCATGCACCATACAATAATATCACCTCCTTCCTTGTATACAATCAAGGTTATCAGTTAGATATTATATATGGGGCGGGCTACGACACCTCAGGCATATAATTCGCCGGTACATCAGTAGAAATGTTGCAACATTTGTTGGGATAATATAGTAACCCTTAGCATTTTTGCTTATAAATAATTCATTTGAGCATTGCTCAAATAAATATAAACAAGAACACAATATTGCAGAAATTACTAATGCAACCAACATTTAATCACCTCCTCTCGAAAAAAACGAGTTTTATAGTGACCATAAGCAACAAAATGCTCATTAAAAAATATTATATCCTAAAAATGCTTATATGTCAATAAAAAGAAGACATAATTTACATAAACTTACATATTAAAAGTAATTTTTATATTACAAAAAAACAGGTATTACTTAAGTAATACCTGCACAAAAAGATTTAAGCTTCTGGTTCTAAAATACCGAAATTTTTTCCATCTTTTAATTTGTATATAACATTTACTTTGTTAGTTTCTACATTTATAAATGGTAAAAATTTATTTTTAACATCTTCCTCTAAAATTAGTTTAGCATCTTCAGGTGTAAGTGGCTTTATACTATAATATATTGTTTTAATTATAACTCCATCTTCTTCAACACTATCTGATGTAACTTGATTATTTACTCTTATAGTTTCAACCATATTTTGTTTATCTCTTTTTGTTTTACTTTTTCTAATTTGTCCTTCTAATATTTCAATATCCTTATCAATAGAAGAATATAAATCTTTACTTGCAGTTGCTGCTTTAAAAGTATCTCCTAATATATTAATTCTAATCTCAGCCACTTGATTATTACCTTCTATCTTTAATGTAGCTACAGCATCAAAGTCATTACCAAAATATTTTTCAAGTTTTCCAACCTTTTCAGCTATATATGCTTTAATTGAATCTGTTAATTCAAAATCTTTTCCTGTTATATTTAAATTCATAAAAACCTCCATTCGAGCAAATTATGCTCTAAAATTATTTCTAATGCAATTATATTATATATTTAAATACATAATAATTCAATAGTAAAATGGTTTTTATTGTATAAAAAATCTTACGATTTTCTTAATTTAAAGTATTAACACACTTTTAACACCATTAAGCATATTTAATGATTATTTTATAACGAAAATATAATGAAAAACATATGTAATATAATGATAAACATTAATAAATTGACATAAATAATCAAACGTGATATAATCAATATGAAATAGGAGGTAATTAGATGTCTATTATTACAAATCTAGATGAAATAATGAAGAAAAAGGGATATACACTTACAAAACTTGCAGAAGAAGTAGGTATTTCTACAGTGAATTTATCAAAAATTAAGAATGGTAGTATTTCTGCAATTAGATTTAGTACTTTAAATGAAATATGTAAAACTTTAAATTGCCAGCCAGGGGATATATTAGAATACAAAGAAATAGATAAACAAAGAATTATACCACTATTTTTAGATTATTCTGGAACTACTGATTTATTATTAAAAGGTGGTGCAGAAAATGTTAAAAAGTTTTTTGATTCTATTATACATATGCAAGAAAAAAGTAATTGCACGATACAAATAACAATGATTACAGGTTCTGCATTTGAATCAGCAGAAAGTAAATACAAAATGCTCTATGAACTAGCAGAAAATTATGGGCTTCCGGATTTATTTGATGGAGCAGTAGCAGAATACTGTGGATTTATTATAAAAAAAGATAAAAACCGTCAACTACTTACAATGGATACTAGAATACTAGAAAAAAGAAGCTATATAGAAGAAATTGTAAATGAGTATGGTGGAAAAATAAGTCCAGAAGTTACAAGTTTTTATAATGTAACATTTGACGATATAACTAGGGAGAATTTAGCAAAAGCCAGTGAAGAAATTGAAAAAATAATTGATTGTGAAGATATAGAAACTGTAAATTATTATGATAGTTATGGAAAAGAGTGCGACATAAAACCAAAAAAACATTCTAAATCAGAAGTTGTTTGGATATTATCCAATAAATTGAAGGAAAAATATGAAGTACCAATTATAATCATTGGTGGTGATTCACAAGACGAAGATATGAAAATGTATACAGCAAATAAAGAAAAAATAAAAAATTTAGGTTTAAAAACAGTATTTATAGCACCATCAAATATTGGGAAAATAGCTGAATATGATTCGAATGTTATTATTGGTGATTGGGAAAATTCAGACGGAATTGCAGATTGTATAGATAAACTAAGTTCTAGAATGAAAGTAAGAGAAGATGGAGGGATAGAACTATGAAAAAATATATATTAATGTTTGAATATGATAGTAAAAAATTTATGGATGTAAATAAAATTATTATATTTAAAGAAAACCTAAAGAAGATTGAAGAAAAAGGAAAAGATATTAATATGGTTTTTTATGGGGAAGCGTCAAATATAGAGTTAGCAACATTTATGAGTTACTTTAATTATTTAGTTCAAAAGGATATTTGCAACTTATCTATTTCCTTTAAAACTAAAGAATTAGTAATAAATAATGGAATTAACAATAAATCAATAAAATTATCTTCAAGAAATGCAAAAGAAATAAAAGATAAAAAATTTGAAAATATAATTAATGAGTATTATATAAATGATGAAGAAAAAGAGATAAAAGTATTGCCAACAAAAAATTGGGAAAGCGTAATTTTAGATTTAATAGGAGAGTAATTATGAATATAAAATTTTTCAAAAATATTACAGATGAAGATCTTGCAGGAGGAAAGGGTGCATCTTTAGCAAAAATGTATCAAAATAAATTTAACATACCAAATGGATATGTAATCATGTCAGATATTTTTGACGAATTTTTAATACAAAATAATATTAAAGACAAAATACAGAAAATAATAAATAACTGTGAAATAAAAGACGAAAAAAGTTTAAATAAGAGTTCAAAAGATATAATTCAAATTATTGATAAATGCGAAATACCAGATAGTATAAGAAGAGAGATTATAAAAAATTATAAAAATTTAAATTGCAAATATGTTGCAGTGAGGTCATCAGCTACTTCAGAAGATGGAAAAGACCATGCATGGGCAGGGCAATTAGAAACATTTTTAAATGTAAATGAAGAAAATATAATTGAATCGATAAAAAAATGTTGGACTTCTATTTTTAGCCCAAGAGCAATTTTTTATAGAATAAAAAATAATGATAAATCAGATATTACTGTTGCTGTAGTAGTTCAAAAAATGATACAAAGTGACTCATCTGGTGTAGTATTCTCAATAAATCCAGTTAGTAATGACACAAATGAAATAATAATAGAATCAGTTTATGGTTTAGGAGAGGCAATCGTATCTGGTAAAGTAACACCAGATACATACTATATAAACAAATTAAATAATACAATAAAGACCAAAGAAATAAAAATACAAGAGAGCAAATTAGTAAAAATACAAGAAAATAACGAATGGGTTAATATTTCTAATGGGAATGAACAAAAAATTAAAGATGATAATATTTTAGAATTATCTAAATTAGTTAAAAAAATTGAAACTTTTTATAGTTTTCCAGTAGATATAGAATATGGAATCGAAAAAGATAATATATACGTATTACAATGTAGGCCAATTACTACATTGAAGCGAAATAATTTAATAAAAAAAATAACAGAATGTGGAAAATGGAATTTTTATGTTTCAAGAAAGTTTAACTGGTTTGTAGAAAATACAGAAATATATGCAACATTAAAAGAATATCAAGAAAAATTATTAGGCTTTGAACTTATAACTCAAAATTATATGTGTTTAAACGGAGATGAATATTCGTTAGACATAGATTTTGAAGTATTATGCTCTAAATTAGATAAATATTTTAAAGAGGATATTAACTTTTTTGAAGAGTTTGCAAAAATTGAGTTTGATATAGTAGAAAACGTCAAAGAATATTTAACCTATATAAGAAATAAAGACTTAACAGTATTAAGTTTTGAAGAATTAGATGAAGAATTTGAAAAGTTTAATAGTCTATATATAAAAAGCTTTATACCAGGAATGACAAGACCAGAAGATTATTTAGTAAATAGATTAGAAAAAGAGCTAACAGAAAACAAATACAATAAAAATGAAATTGAAAATATATTTAAAAATATTTCTACATGCCCAAATTATTATCCACTTTCTTATAGTGAAGAACCTTTAGATTTGTTAAAGATAGCATTAGAAATTAAAAATGGAAATGATTCAGAAGAATTACTAAATAAACATATTTTAAAATACTCATGGATAAAAGGACCTTTAGAATTTGAGGATACAGCTTTTACAAAAGAAGATTACTTAGATAGATTAAATAATTTAGTAAATACTAATATTTTTGAAAAAATTGAAAATATAATTAGAGTTAGGAAAAACAACGATATTCAATATCAAGAAGTAATAAATAAATATAAATTATCTAATAAAGCCATAAAACTAATTAAAGCAATTAGAGATTTTATATTCTTAAGAACATATACAACAGAATACTCAGATCATTTATTTTATGTTGGAAAGCATACAATCTTTAAGGAAATTTCAAATAGAACGAAAATTCTAAATGAAGATTTAATAATGCTCAATGATAAAGAAATATTACAAATTATAAAAAATAAGGGTAACATGGACGATAAAATTAAAAGTACACTCGAAGATAGAAAAAAGGGATTTGCAATTATATGGATGGATGGAAAAGTTCAAACTGTATTTGGAGATGAAAGCATAAAAATACAAAATGAAATCGCAAAAATATATAAAAATAGTAATGAAAATAATAACAATAAAAAAATAATTTCAGGAAGCATTGCAAACATGGGAAAAGTAACAGGGACGGCAAAAGTTTTAAATAAATATGAGGATATCTATAAAGTTGAAAAAGGAGATATAATTGTAGCGACAATGACTACACCAGACTATATTTCAGCAATGGAAAAATCAGCTGGATTTATAACAGATGAAGGTGGCATTACCTGTCATGCTGCTATAATTTCTAGAGAGTTTAATGTACCTTGTATTGTAGGGACTATAAATGGTACTAAAGAAATAAAAGATGGTCAGATTATAGAATTAGATGCGTATAATGGTAAAATATATATTATCGAATAAATTTAGTTTCACTATAAATATTGAAAAATAAATAAATATTATGTTAAAATATAAACTATATACAAGAATAAAGGAGTTTATATGAATGACATAATAGAGGATATATTAAAAATATATCTAGCTAGTATAGATAGTTATAATTCTAAAATTTATCAAACAATAAATGATAAATATACAATTATTGATAAATCTATGATTGCAGTTTATTTGTATGTAAAAATATTGGAAGATAGAAATGAAAAAAATAATGAAAGTACATCTGTACTTTCAAACTATTTATTAAAGCAAATAATATATAGTGAA
>CAMSMU010000002.1 GCA_947061115.1 uncultured Clostridium sp. | reverse complement strand
GCGATGATGTCAATTATAAAATACTGTTATTTTCCATTGTTACCCATATGTGCAATTTTTGCACATATGCTATCTTCTTTTAATTCCTCATCTTTATAAATATTATTTATATGTCTTGTAATTCCAGTTCTGTCTATTTTAAATAATCTACCTAAAGATTCTATATCGAGTAAACATTTTCATCTTGTAGAATACTATTGACAACATCATGGTGCACATTCTTCTGTACCTATATCATTAAGAATTGCTTTTGCATTTTGATCTGGCATTCCAAATCTTTGGCTTAAATATCTAAGTGATGCTGCTAATTCTCCATCTGGACCACCATATTGAGATATTATAAATTTAGCAAGTCTTGGGTCTTTTTGTTTTATTTTTACTGGATATTGTAAAGTTTTATTATAAGTCCACATTAGAAATTACCTCCTTCCCATGGCCATGGTTCTTCTAACCATCTCCATTTATTGCATGGATAGAATATAGAAAGTGGTCCATACATTCTTTGGTATTTATCCATTACTTCTTTATAGCATTTGCAGTATTCTTTATGCAATGCTATTGCTCTTTGATCATCTGGATGAACATCTAAATAAAGTCCTAATTCTGTTATAGCAAAATTATAACTTCTTATATCATTCATCATTTCTTCTCTATTACTATTATTTTCTTTGCAAGTACAGTTGCAATTACATCCCACTATTACATCCCTCCTTAATTTCATTTGAACATCTTAAAAAGTTAATTTCTTCTAAGCTTTGACCTGGCTCATAAGGACTAACTAACTCTGGAAATATTGTTCCCATTCTTAATCCTACATCTGATTTAAATGTAGTTGTCATACGTTGAATTGGTACATAGCTTTGTCCAAACATATAATTATCTGGAAATACTGAATTTTCTTCAAAACCACATTCGCATGAATTTTCGTCTGGTGTTATATTAATGGTATTTACATTGTTCATATTGCAATTTTTTATATTGCTCATATTATTCATATTACATTTACACATAATTTCCTCCTCAATAATATATTATGTGAATTTCTTATAATAGTTACATAAAACAACTATCTTACATATACTAAATTTAGGAGGCACTTATTTGTGAAAAAAATACATAAAGATTTCTTTAAATATTCTAAATTAAAACATTATATTTTATTAACTATTTTATATATTATAATTTTTACTTTATTTGTTCTATTTTTTAAATTACTTAATAATGATACATTTGTAAGTACTGTTACAATGCTTTGATTTAGTTTGAATATGAAATAAATTTTAAAATCAGCTATTCACATAGCTGATTTTGAGTTATTTATTTTTTCTTATTTTAAATAATTTTTTATATATTTTATCTACTTTTGTATCTATAAATTTTTCAAATTTATATTGATCACCTTTAGTGAAATTGCATTTATCTAAAATATATGCATTATCCTGATTAGTAAATATATAGTAGTAATTTCTTGATTCATATATTTTTTCTATATATTTATATTTTGTTTCTGTTTCACCAACTTCATTAACTATAATTAATATATCATCATAAAAATAGTATTTATTTTCCAAGTCAGTTACATCTTGCTTAGTTATTTCTAATGTTTTTTCTTTATTATACTTTTTACTTTTTAAAGCTAATATTACAAATATTATCCCAAGCATTATAAATAATGTATTAATAATTATATTCCATACTATACCTAAAAAATGTCTATCTAATTTTATCAAATATATTATTCCCATTGCAATAAGTATAATACCTGAAACTAAAAATGCATAACAATCAAACTTTTCTATTCTAAAATTATAAAATCTATAAAACTTATTTATTACATTTTCATCTATTTTAGTTTTATTAATATATAATGATTCGCTTTCTCTTAATTTTTCTATTTGCTTTTTTGTATGTTTATTGTCTATTTTTACTTGTTTTATTGGTTCTTTTTTTATTTTAGTAGTTTTTACTGCCATTATTTCTCCTTTAAACTATATATAAGTTTATTTTGGCATATTTAGGCAATAATTTTCTACAATTTTTTCGTCTATTATACATATTTATTGTTTTTTATATATAATCATATACTATAAATCCTTTTTATTTTATACAAAAAAACAACTTATTTTTATGTGAATTATAATTCAAAAAACACTATCATAACTACATGATAGTGTTTTTTAGGATTTTTATATTAAACTCTAAGTATTCCACCTATTGTTTTATTTACTGGAGCATTTTCAGATGTTAATATTTGATCTCCACCAGCTATTATTATTAAGTCTCCTTTTTCTAGTATACCTTTTTCTTTTAATTTTTCGAATCCAGCTTCTAGTGTTTCATTTTTACTTGATTTTCCTTCTATATATATAGGAGTTACATTCCATACTAATGATAATTGATTAAATGTTCTTCTATTATCTGTTATTGCAAGTATAGGACATCCTGCTCCTAATCCTGATAAAATTCTTGCTGAATTACCTGTATGTGTGTAGCAAACAATTGCATCAGCTTTTGTATTTTTAGCTGTAACACAAGCTGAATATGCAACATATTCTTCTAATGTTTCTAATCTAAGATTTTCATTTTGATCAAATCTTTTCCAGTAATTTATTTCTTTTTCTACTCTATGTGCTATTTTATCCATTGTTTTAACACATTCTACTGGATAATCTCCCATTGCACATTCTCCAGATAACATAACAGCACTTGTTCTATCATATATAGCATTTGCAACATCACTTGCTTCTGCTCTTGTAGGTAATGGTTGATGTGTCATTGTTTCTAACATTTGTGTTGCTGTTATAGCTGGTTTATTAGCTTTATTAGATAGTTTTATAAATCTTTTTTGCATTACTGGTGGTTCTGTAAAGTCTGTTTCTGTAGCCATATCTCCACGGGCAATCATTTGAGCATCTGCATTTTCAACGATTTCTTCCATGTGCTCTAAACCTTCTACATTTTCTACTTTAGTTATTATTTTTATATCTTTTCCACCATTTTCATCTAATACTTTACGTACTTGATCTATATCGTCTTTTCCTCTTGTAAATGACATAGCTACATAATCATAATCATGTTCACATGCTGTTTTTAGATCTTCTATATCTTTTTCTTTTAATGCTGGAAGTCTTACTGATGTTCCTGGTAAGTTGATTGTTTTTCTACTTCCTAATCCATTTCCATGTACTACTGTACATACTATATCTTTACCTTCTATTTTATCAACTACTAATTCTATAGCTCCATCATCTATTAATACTTTTGATCCTGGTTTTACATCTTGATATAAATTTTTATAAGTTACTGATACTTTATCTTTATCTCCTATTATATCATCATTAACTAATGTAAATTTTTGTCCATCTTCTAATTTTATTTTTTCGTTTTTACCAGTTACTAACATACCTGTTCTTATTTCAGGTCCTTGCATATCTAAGATCATTGCTATAGGTATATCTTTTTCTTTTCTTAATTTTATTATTTCTTCTGTTTTATCTTTTTGTTCATCCCAACTACCATGTGAATAGTTAATTCTTGTTACATTTAATCCTGCTTCAAATAATTCTTCTAGTCTATTTTCACTAGCAGGTCCTATTGTTCCAACTATTTTAGTTTTTCTGATTGATTCCTTCATATTTTTTCCTCCCTTTACACGCAGCTTATATTATAGCATTACATTTTTTAAAATTCAATGATTTTTTAAATATTTTTATCATTAATAGATAAAATCATGTAATATATAAATTTTCACATAATTGACTGTTTTTGTTATATTTGATAAAATATTATCAAATCAATTTATAGAAGGTGTATATGAAGAGAGTTGATAAAGTAAATTATTATTTAGATATAGCAGAAACTATATCTGAGCGTGGTACATGTTTAAGAAAAAACTTTGGCGCAATTATAGTTAAAAATGATGAAATTATATCTACTGGATATACTGGTGCTCCACGTGGAAGAGATAATTGTATAGATTTAGGATTTTGTACTAAAAAGAAATTCTTTCCTGATGTAAGACATGCAGGATATGATTCTTGTAGAAGTGTTCATGCAGAGCAAAATGCTATGTTAAGTGCTGCACGAAAAAACATGATTGATTCTGATTTATATTTAGTTGGTATTCGCTATGACACTAAGTCTTATGAAGAAGGTGCTTCTCCTTGTCAAATATGTAGAAAGTTAATTATTAATTCTGGAATAAAAACAGTATATGTTAGAATTGATAAACAAAATTATAAAGTTATTGATGTTCAAGATTGGATTGAAAAGGATGACTTATTAAATGGTAAAAACACATATTAGTTATGGCTAATATGTGTTTTATATACTTACAAAGTTTTAAAGTTATCTATATTTTAATTTTATTCGCCTAAATTATATTTTGCCTTTTCTTTATAGTGTGTATGTAAAAGCTCATGTGCTTTTTCTGTTCCTGGTTTTCCAATATATTCGTCATATATTTTTTTAACTACTTCATTATTTTGAGATTTTCTTATTTTACTATTCTCATCAATATTATATATTGCTTCAGCTCTTTTAGCTCTTATATCTATATTGGCTCTTTCTTTTGATGTTCTTATTGGCTGTCCTCCTCCCATAATACATCCTCCAGGGCATGCCATTACCTCTACGAAGTCATAATCAGATGTTCCATTTTTTATATCTTCCATAATTTTGTTTGCATTTCCTAATCCATGTGCTACTGCTACTTTTACTTTTTTATCTCCTATTTTTACTTCTGCTTTTTTTATACCTTTTTCTCCTCTTATTGATTCAAATTTAACATTTTGTAATTTTTCTTTTGTAATCATTTCATATGCTGCTCTTAATGCCGCTTCCATAACTCCACCTGTTGTTCCAAATATTGCTGCAGCACCTGTTGCCTCTCCCATTGGATCATCAAATGTGCTTTTTTCTAGTTTATTAAAATCTATATTTGCTTGTTTTATCATCCTTGAAAGTTCTCTAGTAGTTATTACTGCATCAACATCACATATTTCATCTACTTTCATCTCTTCTCTTTGTCTTTCATATTTCTTTGCTGTACAAGGCATTACTGATACAACATATATTTTGTTTCTATCTATATTATTTTTTTCTGCATAATATGATTTTATAATTGCACCTAACATTTGATGTGGAGATTTACAACTAGATAAATGTTTAATATTTTCTGGATAAGTAGTTTCTACGTATTTAACCCACGCTGGGCAACATGATGTTGCCATTGGAAGATTATCATTATTTTTAAATCTTTCTACAAATTCTGTTGCTTCCTCCATTATTGTAAAGTCTGCTCCTGTATTTGTATCAAATACTTTGTCAAATCCTAATCTTCTTAGTGCTGTAATCATCTTTCCAGTCACATTTGTTCCTATTTCCATTCCAAATTCTTCACCTAATGCAACTCTAACTGCTGGTGCTGTTTGAACTACTACAAATGTATCTGGATCTTTTAATTTTGCCCATACATCATTTATGTTTTCTTTTTCATGTAGTGCTCCTGTTGGACAACTTTCTATACATTGACCACAGAATGTACAGTTTACATCATTCAAACTATGATCATATGTCGTAGATATACAAGAATCAAAACCTCTATTTATACAATCTATTGCTCCTATTTTTTGTACATTTTTACATGTTGCTACACATCTTCTACATAGAATACATTTATTAAAATCTCTTACTATTGATGGAGATTTATCATCTATTTTGTGAACTGTTCTTTCTCCAACAAATTCATTATTTAATACATTAAATTTAATAGCTAAATCTTGTAATTCACAATTTCCTGAACGTGTACATGTTAGGCAATCTTTTGAGTGATTTGAAATTATTAAATCTAATATTACATGTCTTGCTTCTAGTACATTTTGTGTATGTGTATGTATTACCATTCCTTCTTCTACTTTTTGGATGCAAGATGTTGCAAATCCTCTTCTTCCTTCTACTTCTACTATACACATTCTACAATCACCAACTTCATTTATATCTTTTAAAAAACATAATGTTGGTATATCTATTCCTACACTTTTAGCAGCTTGCAATATAGTTGTTCCTTTTTTTGCTTCAACTTTTTGGCCATCTATAATTACTGTTACTGTATTTTTTTCCATTACTACCTCCTTTTCTACTCTTTTAGTTTCCTATTGCATGGAATGGACATTTTGCAATACAAGTTCCACATTTTATACATTTATCATAATTTATTATTCTTTTTTCTTTTCCTTCTCCTTCTATTGCATTTACTGGACAATTTTTCTGACATAGACCACATGACTTACATTTTTCTTCATCTATCTCTATTTTAGCTAATGACTTACACTCCATTGTTTTACATTCTTTTTGTATAGCATGTTGTCTAAACTCATCCCTAAAATATTTAAGAGTACTTATTACAGGGTTTGGTGCACTTTGTCCTAATCCACATATACTAGAATTTTTTATGTTTATTGCTAGTTTTTCTAGTCTATATATGTCGTATTCTTCTCCTTCTCCTGAGCACAGTCTTTCTAATATTTCCAGCATTCTTTTGGTTCCGATTCTACAAGGAGTACATTTTCCGCAGCTTTCACTAACTGTAAATTCTAGATAAAATTTTGCTAAACATACCATACATTTTGTATCATCCATTACTATTAATCCACCAGACCCCATCATTGAGCCTATTTCTTTTAGTGATTCATAATCTATTGGTGTATCTAAATGTTCTTTAGGTATGCATCCACCTGAAGGTCCACCAGTCTGTGCTGCTTTAAAATCTCTACCATTTGGTATTCCGCCACCTATGTCATAAACGATTTCTCTTAATGTTGTTCCCATTGGTACTTCAACTAATCCTACATTATTAACATTTCCACCTAATGCAAATACTTTTGTACCTTTAGAATTCTCTGTTCCTATTTTTGAATACCAATCAGCTCCATTTAATATTATTTGTGATATATTAGCATATGTTTCTACATTATTTATAAGAGTTGGTTTACCCCATAATCCATGTTCTGCTGGATATGGCGGTTTTACTCTTGGTTGGCCTCTTTTTCCTTCTATAGATTCTAATAATGCAGTTTCTTCTCCACATACAAATGCTCCCGCACCTAATCTTATTTCTATATCAAAAGAAAAATCTGTTCCGAATATGTTTTTTCCTAATATTCCATAACGTCTTGCTTGATCTATTGCTATTTGCAATCTTTGTACAGCTATTGGATATTCTGCTCTAACATATATAAAACCTTTTTTAGCGCCTATACTATAGCCTGCTATTTCCATTGCTTCTAATACAGTATGTGGATCTCCTTCAAGTATACTTCTATCCATAAAAGCTCCTGGATCTCCTTCATCTGCATTACATACTACATATTTAATTTCATCTTCATATGCTTTAGTAAGTTCCCATTTTTTTCCTGTAGGGAATCCTGCTCCCCCTCTTCCTCTTAGTCCTGATTTTTTAATAACATCTATAACATCATCTCTTGTCATAGTAGTTAATACTTTTTCTAATGCTTTATATCCATCAAATGCTATATATTCGTCAATATCTTCTGGATTAATTACTCCACAATTTTTTAAAGCTATTCTTTTTTGCTTTTTATAAAAATTTAAGTCATCTAACTTTTGAACTAATTTTCCATCTATATCCTTACATAGTAGTCTTTCTACAACTTTTCCATGTATTATATGTGATTCTATTATTTCTTCACAATCTTCTGGTCTGCAATTTGCATAAAATGTATCTTCAGGTCTGATAATTACTATTGGTCCTTTTGCACATAATCCAAAACATCCTGTTTTTATTACTCTAACATTAGGAAGATTTTTTTCTTTTATTATTCTTTTAAAATTTTCTAATATTTGTGGTGATTTAGAGGATGTACATCCTGTACCATTACATACCAATATATGTTTTTCTCTAGTGTCCGCTTCAGTATTAGCTCTTAAGTCTAATTCTTTTCTTTTTTCAATTCTAATTTTGTTTATTTCATCTAATTTTTTCATATATGACCTCCACGTATACTTATTTTATTTTTAATAAATATTTTTAAATTATATCGAAATTCTATGAATTTACTGTAATATAAAAATATATGTGATTAATTTCTACTTTGCTTTTTCTAATTCATTTAATACTTCATCTAATTTCTTTACAGTTGCATGGCCATATACTTCGTTGTTTACTGTAAATACTGGTGCTATTCCACATGCGCCTACACATCTAGTAGTATCTATTGAAAATTTGCCATCTTCAGTGGTTTTACCTTCTTCTATTTTTAATCTATCTTTTAATCTATCTAGTATTGATTGTGAACCTTTTACGAAACAGGCTGTGCCTAAGCAAACAGATATATTATATTTTCCCTTTGGTTCTAAAGTAAATCTTGAATAAAATGTAATTACTCCATATATTTCTGCAAGTGGCATATCTAAATAGTTAGATATTTCTACTTGTGCTATTTTAGGAATATATCCATACTTTTCTTGAATATCATTTAATATTGGAATTAAATTATCCTTTTCTATTTTGTAATTATTTAATATTTTATTTACTTGTTCTTTTATTTCATTTTCTACACATTGGCACATATATAAAACCTCCATTATTAATTGTCTATTAAAAGTTATTTATATTATAGCTTTCAATAATATAAATTAATTATATTATTCTATTTAAACGAAAATAACCTCTTCATGAGGTTATTATATCAAAAGAAATTTTAACTTACAATATATTCAATTCATATTTTTTTATTATAATTATTCCTATAATTATAACTTCTAAAAATACTATAAATGGTATAAATCTTTTTATTATTTTCTCTTCTTTTTTATATCCAAACATTTGAGAAGTAACTAATATTCCTACACTTCCACCAATTATTGCTAATAGTGCATATATAAAATTTATAGTTCCTTTTTCTAGTTTAATTAAATCTGTTTTCATATCCATATACATAAAAATCATTGATATACAATTAATTATTACTAAATATCCTATTATAAAATTTAACATTTTATTTTCCTCTTGCTTTTTTTACAATATAACATATATAGTATAAAAAGTCCAGATTAATATTATTCACTTTTTAATTTTAAGTATCTTATTTTAATAATTTGCTATTACTATGATTTCTATTTTTTTATCTAGTAATACTTCTATAAATCCATTTGTTATATGCTCATTTTATTTGGAAAATAGGCTTTGATTTACTATTTTTAAGATTAATAATTGCCCCTACATTTTCTTTTTGTATCCCAACTCCATCCCATCGTTTATTTTGCTAATGCCTTACGATTTTCATATATTTTAATAATACTTTCTTCTAGTTTTCTTATTCCTGCTTGAATATTTTCTTCTGTATCATTATTTATTTCTTTTATAGCTAAACTTTCAAGTGTTACATTTATATTTTTATTCCATTGACCATTTAATAGACCTGTATCATTTTCTATCATAGTATGCGTTGCTATTCTATTTATTTCTAATAATATCTGATCTATCTCTAACTTGATTCCATACTTATCCTTTATTGAATTTACTCCATTATGACTTCTTATCATTAATGTTCTGATCCTGTCTAAACAATATTGCATCTCTTCTAAACTTACAATTGCCAATCTTTTATTTCTATCTTCTTTATTTTTTATTCTACTTTCCAACACATCCTTTATTCTTGTATAATATTTAATTGTATGGTCTACTCTATTTAATATAGCTCCTAAATTAGCTCGTTCACAATCAATAATATAAATTGCATTATCTAATGATTCTTGTGATCTTTCTTTATTAGATACATCTAAATATAAAGGAGTATTATCTTTTCCTAAATAATTTGTATTTAAATCTCTTATTTTAATAGTTATTTTTTCTCCTTGGATATCTATTATAAAAGTTTCATTTATTGTTCTCATTTCATTTGCTATTAAATCAATTTCTTGTTTTATTTCAATTATTTCATCATTAGATCCATTATAAATTAGCTCATTTATTCTACACAATTTACTATATATTTCTGACAGTTTTTCTTCTGAACTACTTTGCAATTTTATAATATCATTTATATTTTTTAACATTTGGTTAATTGATTCTATTTTTTCACTTTCTAATTCTCCATTTAATTCAACTTCTTTTAATTCTATATTATCTAAATAATCATATTTTAATAATTCTTCATTTTTTATTTCTAATTCTGATATTATTTTTCTTACCGTTTCTTCTTTTTTATTGAGTTCATTAATTTCATTATCAATTTTTTGCATTTCACCTTGAAGTTTTGTAACTGAATTCTTTATTGTTTCACTTGTTGAAAAATCTATATTAATATGATCTAAATTTGATGAAATTTCTATATATTTAGTTGTATTATAATAAATTTTAATTGGTTGATGAAACTTAAAACAACTTTCTTCATATATACGATTAAATTCATTTTCTAGATCTTGCAATTCTTGTATAACAATTTCATCATTCTTATCATAGTCTTCACTAATAATTAGATATATAATTCTTTCTATTATAGATTTATTTTCTCCTAATGCTCCATTAAACATTTGAATTGCTGATATACCATTACTACAATTATCAATATATTGATCATAACCAATAACCTGTGTTCTTATTGGTAATTTACTATTCCCTACTGCAAAGCTTTTATCTAATTCTTCAAAAAATTCACTTTCTTCATTAGCTGCTATCTTATATTTTTCTACTGCGGATTTTGCTCTATTAAATAGTCCATTATCTCCTATGCTTAAATTTATTGCTATTCCTGCCAAAATCAGTAACACTATTATTGTTACTATTAATGATATTAATGTTATTCCTGTATGCGACTGACAATCGCCCCTAAAGATTTTATAATTTATTATATTCTCTTTATTTTTACTATTTTTTTTTAATTTGTTCATAACTCATTCTCCTTTGTTTTTGCATTTTATCTTTCTTGCTTTTTTATTTATATCATATCACTTATATTTTTGCAATTAATATTAATTGCTTTTGTATATTTTTATTATTATTTGTTTTATTTAATATATTATACTTATTATTTTCTATATTTAACCAATTTTGACTGGCCCCTCTGCCCCTAAATTACTAGTTTTTACCTTAACTACATAATTTTGTTTTATTAAACCTTACGATATATATATATATATATATACAGCCTCAAGTATTATAGCGTTTTTCATTTATTCTTTCCTTTATTAATATTTTTATTTATTCTATCATATTGTTATATTTTTTTCTATAATTTTATTTTGTACAAAAAGACCGTCCCCATAGTCCTATTTTAAAAATTTATTTATTTCTGCTCCTAAAAATATTGTATAAAAGCATGCATATGTCCACATCATTATTAATATTAGTGTTGTTAAACTTCCATATGTTATTGAAAATCCTTTGAATATATCTAAATATATAGAAAATACATATGATACTATATTTAATGCTACTGCTCCAA
Source organism: uncultured Clostridium sp. (assembly GCA_947061115.1). Lineage (GTDB taxonomy): Bacteria > Bacillota > Clostridia > TANB77 > CAG-508 > CAG-793. The sequence goes on along the minus strand of CAMSMU010000002.1, from coordinate 40,158 downwards.
ATATTGCACCATAAACTTGATTTTTTATTGATACTTTGTGTTTTGGCATAAATTTATATAATAGTAAAAACACAACAAAAGTAGCAAATATAAATCCTACTTTTGTTAATATTGATACTATAATATTATAATTTGCAAACCAGTTAAAATTGTTTTGAATAAATTCTTTTAACTTATCTCCAAATACTAATGCAATTAATCCTATTATTATTAGAATTATAAATATTATTGTTTCTATAATTACTTTAATTCTTAAATATATATATGATACATCTTCTTTATCGTCTATATTATAAATAGATTGAAGACCTTTTGTTAGTGCATATAAACCATTTCCAGCAGACCATATTATAAATATAATTGAGATTGATATTGTACCAATTGATTTAGAATATACTTCTTGTACTATTCCTAAAACCATTTCATTCATACTTGATGGTATGACTTTTGAAATTGCATCATACAATGTTTCTGGTCCTATTCCTGTGTATTGTATTGAAGTTATTACTAAAATGATAAATGGTATAAAAGATAGTATCGTATAATATGCACACTGTGCAGTAAATGCACTAATATAATCTTCTTCTATATTATCGAATAATTTTTGTATTTTTTTATATTTTTCTCTAATTTTAAATTTGTTCATAGTATTACTATACCCAATTTTTTAAAAATTAAATAAACTAATTTGATTACTTAAACTCATTCCTTTTAAACATCCTGCATTTTGTAACATTTCAATTCCACTTTTTCCTAATTTCGCTCTTAATTTTAAGTCATTAATAGACATAAACTCTCCATCTTTTCTTGCTTCTTCTATTCCTTGTGCTGCAACAGTTCCAAAACCTGGTATACTATTTAAAGGAGGTCTTATTCCTTCATCTTCCATTATAAATTTTGTACTACTAGATTTATATAAATCTATAGGCAGAAAGTCTATTCCTCTTTCATACATTTCATTGACAATTTCTAATGTTTCGTAACTTGATGTATCCTTTTGTGTTGCTGCTTGACCTAATAGTTCTATTCTTCTCATTTCGTTTTTAACTTTTTCTTTTCCATGACACATTACATCACTATCAAATGCATCTGCTCTAATTGAAAAATATGCACAATAATATGCTTTGGGAATATGTACTTTATACCATGCTATTCTAAATGCATTTGTAACATATGCAGCAGCATGAGCTTTTGGAAATAGGTATTTTATTTTATTACATGAGTCAATATACCATTCAGGTACATTATTTTCTTCCATTATAGCTTTGAATTTTGCCCACTTTTCTGGTTCTTTAGCAACCTTTCCTTTACGAACAAGTTCCATTATTTTAAATGCTGTATTGGGTTCTAGTCCCTGCTTTATTAAATATAACATTATATCATCACGTGTACATATAACTTCACTTAATGTTGCTGTTTTATTATTTATAAGTTCTTGTGCATTTCCCAGCCACACATCAGTACCATGTGAAAGTCCTGAAATTCTTAGTAGTTCTTCAAATGTTGTAGGCTTTGTATCTTTAAGCATTCCTCTTACAAATTTAGTTCCTGATTCTGGTATGCCGAATGTACCTACATCTGAATGTATTTGCTCTTTTGTTACTCCTAATGCATCTGTTGATGAATAAATAGACATTGTCTCTTTATCATCAAGAGGCACTTTAGTTGGATCTAATCCAGTTATATCATAAAGCATACGTATTACTGTTGGATCATCATGTCCTAATATATCTAGTTTAAGTAAGTTTTGATCTATTGAGTGATAATCAAAATGTGTTGTAATAATATCTGATTCAGAGTCATCTGCTGGATGCTGTACAGGTGTAAATTCATAAATTTCTCTCCCTTTTGGAACTACTATAATTCCACCAGGATGCTGACCTGTTGTTCTTTTTATCCCTGTACACCCTTTAGCTTCTCTTGCAACTTCTGCATTACTTATTGGTATTCCTTTTTCATCATAATACTTTTTTACATATCCAAATGCAGTTTTGTCTGCTATTGTTCCTACTGTTCCAGCTTTAAATGTTGTTCCTTTGCCAAATATTACTTCTGTGTATTTATGTGCTTTTGCTTGATATTCTCCTGAGAAGTTAAGATCTATATCTGGTTCCTTATCTCCATTAAATCCAAGGAATGTTTCAAATGGTATATCTAATCCATCTTTATCCAATAAATTACCACAATTAGGACATTCTTTATCTGGAAGGTCAAAACCATTTTTTACACCATAATCAGTAAAGTCTGAATATTTACATTTAGGACATCTATAATGTGGTGGAAGAGAGTTTACTTCTGTTATACCTGTCATATTAGCTACAAATGAAGATCCTACTGAACCTCTTGATCCTACTATATATCCATCCTCATTTGATTTCCACACTAATTTTTGTGCAATGATATACATTACTGAGAAACCATTTTTTATAATTGAGTCTAATTCTTTATCTAGCCTTTCTTGTACAATTTTTGGTAAATTTTCTCCATATAATTCATGTGCTTTATCATATGCAATCTGTTTTATAGTTTCTTCACATCCTGGAATATGTGGTGGACATTTTTCTGGTGAAATTGGACTTATTCTTTCACACATATCTGATATTTTATTTGTGTTTGTTACTACAACTTCATATGCTTTTTCTTTTCCTAAAAATTCAAATTCATTTAACATTTCTTCTGTTGTTCTTAAATATAATGGTGCTTGCATATCTGCGTCTTCATATCCTTGTCCTGCTTGAAGGATTCTTCTATATATTTCATCTTGTGGATCCATAAAATGCACATCACAAGTTGCGCAAACTGGTTTGTCTAATTTTTCTCCTAAATCTACTATTTTTCTAACTATATTTTTCAGATCTTCTTTGCTTTGAAGAGTTCCATTTCTTACTAAATAATCATCATTTCCTATTGGTTGGATCTCTAAGTAATCATATTCTTTAGCTATTTCTTCTATATCTTCATCCGATCTGCCACCTAATATTGCTTGGTAAAGTTCTCCTTGATCACAAGCTGATCCTATTATTAGTCCTTCTGAATATTTTTTTAATAATGATTTTAATATAAGTGGTCTTTTATAAAAGTAATTAATATGTGATAATGATACTAATTTATATAAATTCCTAAGACCTATATAATTTTGTGCAAGTATTATTATATGATAGCTTCTAAGTTTTTTATAGTTAGCATTTTTCCCTTCTTCTTCGTCCATTTCTTGTAATGTTTTTATACCCTTTTCTTTTAGCATTTTCATCATTACATTAAAAACTTTTACAGTTGTATCAACATCGTCTAAAGCCCTATGTGCAACTTCTACTTTTATTCCTAAATTTTCTGCAATAATACCTAATTTATATTTTTTAAAATCTGGAAATAAATCTTTTGCTAATCTTAATGTATCTAGATATGTATTTTCAAATTTAAGCCCCATTTTATCACAATTATATTTTATAAAACTTGTATCAAAATCTGCATTATGTGCTACTAATACTGAATCTCCAAAAAATTCCAATACTTTCGGCATTATTTTCTCTATTGTTGGAGCATCTTTTACCATTTCATCTGTTATATTTGTTATTTGTTGTACATTCATAGGAATTGGTTTTTCTGGATTTACGAATGTTTCAAATGTATCAATTACTTCTCCATTTTTTATTTTCATTATTCCTATTTCTGTTATTTTTTCTGTTCTAAAAGATATTCCTGTTGTTTCTAAATCAAATACACAATAAATAGTATCTTCTAATGGTTGTCCTTTTCCTTTTGTTACTATCTGATTTTTGTCAGGTACTAAATATCCCTCTACGCCATAAAGAATTTTTATATCTTTATTATCATATCCCAACATTTTATGTGAATCTGGAAAAGATTGAACTACGCCATGATCTGTTATAGCAATTGATTTCATGCCCCATTTCATTGCACGTTTAATTAAGTCTTTAACAGGTGTTACTGCATCCATTTGACTCATCTGTGTATGCATATGAAGTTCTACTCTTTTTACTTCTGAATTATCCATTCTTGAAACTTTTTTAAGTGGTTCTCCTTCCACTACTGTGCTTGCTATTATTGTTATTTCTTTAGCAAAGTTATCAAAAGCAGCCTTTCCTCCAACTTTAACTCCATTGCCTTCTTTTATCTTTTTTGAAACTGAGTTTTTATTTTCTGGAAGAACAAAAATCTTACAAGTAATTGTACTTGTTCCATCATATACATCAAATGAAAATAAAAACTTTCCGCTCTTTTTTAATTCTGTTGGATCAGCTACTTTTACTATTTCTCCTGCAATTTGAACATCTGATGTATCAATAGATATATCTTCTATTTTCATTAATGGTTCCCTTATATTTGCATTTCTTCCATGAATAACTGGAGAATCAATTTCTTCTGTTTCTTGTATAATTTCTTTTTCTACTTTTTCAATCTTTTCTTTAGATATTTCTGCACTTTTATTATCTTTTATTTCTGGCTTTTCATGTACATTATTTTGTACTTCTTGTGATAAACTTTTTATTATATTTTCATTTTTTTCTTGAAAAGCTTTTTCGTAATCATTACTGTTTTCCTCTATAAAATTAACTTTGTATCCTACTCCATATATATCCTTTAAATATTCAGAAAATTTAGTAGATATTCCTTGCTTTTCTAATATTTCTTTTCCTTTTACTTTTATATGTACATTTAGTCCATTATTAAAATCTATTTCACTATCTTTTAAAAATGCTTTTGCCATAGGATTTTTATTTGAAAAGTATGTAAGTATATTATTCCATTCTTCTTTGATTGGTGGTTCTTCTTTTTTTTCAATTTCAATTTTGAGTTCTACACCAGATATATTAAATCTTTTTATAGCATATTTTTCAAATTTGTAAATTTCGTCTATATTAATATAATTATCTGTTTTTAAAAACATTTCTAATTTATTTGTTTTTCTATATAGATTTATATTTAAAATTTCAGCATCAGAAAAAGAAAAGCTATTTGAGCTATAATCTAAAAATACATTTTTTATCTTTTTTATATCTGTGTGTGATTGTTCCATTTCTTGCCCCCAAAATATCTATTTAAATCAATTTATTTATCTTTTGATATCTTAAACTAATCTAACTATGTCATTATATGCTACAAATACTGAGAAAATAATTAATACCAAAAATCCTATTGATTGTATTTTTAACTCTGTTTCTTGCTTTAATGGCTTATTTCTAATTGCTTCAATTATTATAAGAACAGCTTTGCCTCCATCTAGTGGTACAAATGGTAATAAATTGGTTATTCCTAATGAAATTGATATTACTGATAAAAGGTATATAAATTGTGATATTCCTGATGTTTGAGATACCATTTGAGAAATTCCAACAGGACCTACCATATCATTTAATGAAACTTTTCCTGTAAATAGCATTATAATACCTTCAAACATTGAAGATATAAGTGTTTGTGTACTATTTGCAGCATATGATACTGATTCTAAAATTCCTGATTGGTTAGTATTCATATATATTACAAATATCAATATCATATATGCCAATATACCAAAAATAATATTAACCAAAGCTCCTGCACATATAATTGCGAATCTTTTAGGCCTGCTTGCCTTACTAAAAGAGCCTTCTATGTTAGAATGCTCTTCTTCTCCTTCCATACTAACAAATCCACCAAATGGTATTAATCGTAATTCATAATTTGTTTCTTTTGTTTTTTTGGACCATATTTTTGGTCCAAATCCAATAGCAAATTCATTAACTTTAACTTTACACAATCTGCAAGCTAAAAAATGCCCACCCTCATGTATTATTATTAAAAATCCTAATAAAAATATTATTTTGATTGCTGTTATAATAAAACCCAATTTATCCTCCTATAATAAGCTAAATAATATATATGCGAAAGGAAGTAAAAATATAATACTATCAACTCTATCTAACATTCCTCCATGGCCATAAATAATATCTCCAAAATCTTTTACTTCACAATATCTTTTAATACTTGATGCTGCTAAATCTCCTATTTGACCAATTATGCTAAGTATAGCTATCGTAATTCCAATTATTATATAATTTATTTCAGTTCCCCATACATTATTACACAAAACAGTATAAAGTATACCTAATGCTACTGCTCCTATTATGCCAGCAATTGAACCTTCTATAGTTTTATTTTTACTTATATTTGTAAAATGATGTTTTCCAAAATGCCTTCCTATGAAATATGCAAAAACATCACTTCCCCATGATGCAAAAAGAACAAACCAAATTAGCATTTTTCCATTTAAATTATTTCCTAATTCCATATTTCTAATTAGTGAAAGATATATTGTCATTAATGGAACATAACAAACACCAAGAATTGTAATTGCTACATCTTTTATATTTGTTTTTCCATTTGATATAATAAGATGTATAAATGAAATCAGTAACGATATTGGTATAATTGCACACATTATCATATAAAGTGTTCTTGTATCTATAAAATGTACAAACGCTATTAATACACAAATTATATATCCTATATACTGGATTGGTTTAGCCTTTTTTGAAATCTTAAAGCAATTATAATATTCATACATGCTAATAATTGCAATAATCGCAACAAAAATATCTATTATTAAAGTATTTGCAAATATAAGTATTAGTGCAATAAGTGGAAAAGCAATTACAGCTGTTAATGTTCTTGATACTGTTTCTGCCATTTTTTCTTTATTCATTAATTTTTTCCTTTCTATTATTATTTTCCTACTCTTCTGTTCCTCTTTTCATATTCTTGTATGGCAAATTCAATATCTTCTATAGTAAAGTCTGGCCAATATTTGTCTAAAACTAAAAATTCAGAATATGTGATTTGCCAAGGTAAAAAATTACTCGTTCTTAATTCTCCACTTGTACGTATTAAAAGATCTGGATCTGGTAACCCTTTTGTATATAAATTATTAGCTACTGTTTCTTCATTTATATCTTCTATATTAATTTTTCCTTCTTTTACTTGTTTTGAAATACTTTGCACAGCTTTTACTATTTCATCTCTACCACCATAATTAAATGCTATGTTGAATTTTAATCCTGTATTATTTTTTGTTTTTTCTTCCATCTTAAGCATCTTTGTTTTTATTTCTTCTGGCATATTGTTTTCTCTATCACCAATTATTCTTAATTTAATGTTATCTAAATCAGCAGATTTAAGAAATTTATCTAAATACATTTGAAGTAAAAGCATTATTGCTCCCACTTCTTCTTTTGTTCTCTTCCAGTTCTCTGTAGAAAATGCATATACTGTTAAAGCTTCTATTCCTATTTTATTGCAATATTTTGCAATTTTTTCTAAAACTTCTGCACCTTTTTTATGCCCTAAACTACTCTCTATTCCATGTTCCTTTGCCCATCTTCTATTACCATCCATAATTATTGCAATATGCTTAGGCAATATTTTTTCTTCCATATTAATTAACCTTTCTAAATTTCTTGTTATCTACTAACTATATATTTGTTTTATACTGACATTATTTCTTTTTCTTTTTTATCAGATATTTCATCTATTTTTGCTACATATTTATCTGTTTCTTTTTGTATTTTATCTTCTAAAGCTCTTTCTTCATCCTCTGATAATTCTTTGTTTTTTAGTTGTTCTTTAGCTTTATCCATTTCATCTCTTCTAACATTTCTTACAGCTACTTTTGCTTCTTCTGCCATCTTTTTTATATCTTTTACTAATTCTTTTCTTCTTTCTTCTGTAAGTTCTGGAAATGCTAAACGTATTATATTTCCATCATTCATTGGATGTATTCCGATATCTGCTTTTTCAATAGCTTTTTCTACTGGTGAAAGTAAACTTCTATCCCATGGTTGAATTGTAATAAGTCTTGCTTCTGGTACTGATACACTTGCAACTTGATTTATTGGTGTTGGTGTACCATAATATTCTACCATTACTTTGTTAAGTATTGCTGGATTTGCTCTTCCTGCTCTTACTTCTGAATAATTTTCTTCTAAATTATCTATTACTTTTTCCATTTTTTCATTTAAATTTTCTAAACTCATAATAACATTCTCCCTTATTTTAATTTATATTATTTTTTAATCAACATATGTACCTATATTTTCACCTTTTACTGCTCTTACAATATTTTCTGGATCGCTCATTGCAAATACAACGAGTGGTATATTATTATCTTTGCACAATGAAATTGCTGTTGAATCCATAACCTTTAAGTCTTTTTCTAATATTTCTTGATAAGTTATATGATCATATTTTTTTGCTTCTTTATCTACTTTTGGATCTGCATTGTAAACTCCATCTATTGTTTTAGCAACTAAAATTGCATCTACATTCATTTCTGCTGCTCTTAATGCTGCTGTAGTATCTGTTGAGAAAAATGGATGTCCTGTACCACATGAAAATATAACTACTCTATCTTTTTCTAAATGTCTTTCTGCTTTTCTTTGAATAAATGGTTCTGCTATTTGTCTCATTTCTATTGCAGTTTGAACTCTAACAGCTATACCTCTTTTTTCAATTGCATCTTGAAGTGCTAAACTGTTCATTACAGTTGCAAGCATCCCCATATAGTCTGCTGTTGTTTTTACCATATTTTTTCCATATTTTCCTCTCCAGAAATTTCCTCCACCAACAACAATTGATATCTTTACATTCATATCATATAATTTTTTAATTGAATCACATATATCATTCATTGTTTTTTCGTCTATACCAGTACCTTCATCTCCTGCTAGCGCTTCTCCACTTAATTTTAATAATACTTTTTTATATTTTACTTTCTCCAAAACTTTCACTCCTATCTTGAACTTATGTAAATTCCACTATTTATATTTTTTTGTATTCTATCATATATATAAAAAAACTTAAAGTAATTTAATTAAATAAATTAAGATTTTCTTAATAATATCACTTGTTATTTGACTTATGTAAACAATTATGATATACTATGTATAAGTATATATTTATACTAAATATCACATTCAAAGGAGAAAGCACATATGTCAAGTGTAATCTACACAAAAAAAGGAATCATCATCATTCAGAACTACTACAACAGCAAGGATCCTGAATACAGCAACAAACATATGAAATAAAGACAACTGAATATTGAATTAGTAAGCACTGCAGGTAAACTACCTGCAGTGCTTTGTTGTATAATATAATTTCTATTCAACTAAAAAAACTATTTTTTATCATATTAGGTTTTTGTATTTGTATTTTTTCATTATTTATAACTGATTTAGGATTTTCTATACTTAATATATTAAATTTGTCTTGTCCTATTTCTTTTATAAAACTTTTTTCTATTTCTTCCATTTTTGTATATATACTGTTTGATCTATGACAATCTGTTCCTAAAAAATGTACTGCATCTGCTTTTAATAATTTCACTAAAGTATTTTGAGCTTCATTTCCATATATGCCTATTATACCTCCATAATTACATTGCATTAAAGTTCCTCTTGCAATCCATTCTAATACTATATTAGGTTCTTTTTTCACCATTTCATATCTTTCAGGATGTGCAATAACTGGAATTAAATTCATCCTTATAAGCTCATCTATTATACTTTCTGTGTACATCACTTTAGCATTTAGTGGTAATTCAAATAAAACATATCTACTGTTTCCTAATGTTGCAACTTTTTTGTCTTTTATTAATTGTGGTAAGTTATTAGATATATATGCTTCTGCACCTACATGTATTTTTATATTTATACCTTTTTCTTCTACTTTTTTCATTATTGCATTAATTATATGTTCTCTTTCTATTTTGCTAAATTCGTATTCATTTTCTATATAATGTGAAGTAGAAAAAATGTCTGTAAATCCAGCATCACAGGCTTCTTGTATCATTGCAAATGTTTCATTTATATTGCTTGCTCCATCATCTATTCCTGGAAGAATATGTGAGTGTATATCTACCATTTTTTCTCCTTTATAACTGTCACTATATTTTATTCTTCAAATTTTTCTATATCTGCTAATATTTCCTTTGTTTTATCTGATATATCATTTTCGTTATCTATCATTTCTATACTGTTTTCTTTATTTTCTTGTTGCTCTTTCTCTATTTCATTTTTAGTATTTTCTATATTTTTTTCAGCATCTTTTATATTTGTTTTCATAGAAATTTTATTATCTTCTACTATTTCTTCTTTTGCTGTATTAGAATAATAATAATATTTACTATCATATTTTTTTGCTGATATTTCAACTTTATTTAATACTACTCCTACAATATTTCCACCTATATTATCTATTCTCTTTTTTACTTCTCTTAAATCATCCTTTTTAGTATTTTTGTAACTTGTAACTAATAGTGTTTGGCTCACTAATCTTGATAAAATTACTGAGTCTGTAACTAACAGGCATGGTGCACCATCAAATATTACAGTATCAAAATTTTCTGATACCTCTTTTATTAGTTCTTCTATTCTAGAAGATAATAATAATTCAGATGGATTAGGAGGTATATCTCCTGCTGGAAGTAGTGACAAATTTTCTATTTCTGTTTTTACTATGCACTCTGCTGCACTTAGATTATCTTTCTTTTCATTACTAATAATATTAGATAAATAATTTGAAAGCCCTGGTGAACTTTTAGTTGAAAATATTGTATATTGTCTTGGTCTTCTCATATCTGAATCTATTAGTAATGTTCTTTTTCCAGCTTGTGCAAAAGTTGTAGCTAAATTTGATGCAACTAAGCTTTTACCTTCTGATTGAACTGTGCTTGTTATTAATATTGTTTGGCATGTATCTAATTTATACATAAATTGTAAATTTGTTCTTAATGCTCTAAACACTTCTGATATAGGTGATTTTGGTTCTAAATGAGATATTACTTCTTCTTTCATTATTTTTTTCTCTCCTTATCAATATCAAATACTGGTATTTCTGCTAATACATTAAGTCCAGTTATATCTTCTATGTCTTTTTTATTCTTTATAGTTGAATCTAGTGTATTTAATATTATTACATACACTATAGATATTATAAATCCTATTCCAAAAAACATGAATAAATTTTTCTTTAAACTAATATTGCTTGGATCGTTTGAAGGTTCTGCATCACTTAAAACTTTTATATTATTTATATTATATACTTCTGATACTTTTTGTGAAAAAACTTTAGTAACTTCATTTGTTATATTTGCTGCTAATTCTGGATTTTCGTCTGTTGCTGATATTTTTATAACTTGAGTATTAGTAACTAATGTTACTTCTACCTTTTTTCCTAAACTTTCTTCTGTATATCTATCTTGTAGTCTTAAGTTTGCTATGACTTCTTCTATAACAGAACTACTTTTGGCAAGTTCTCTATATGTAGCTACAAGTTTATCATTTAACATAACTTCACTTTGAGTTAATGTTTCATTATAATTTTCACTTTCATTATTATTGGCCAATATTATTGTAGATTCAGATCTATATTGTGGTTGTATAAAATATACTGTGTATATATATCCAATAATCATAAAAAATAAAATTATTAATATTATTTGTATCCTTTTATTCCAAAACATCTTTAGTATCTCTAATATATCAAATTCTTCTTCCATAGTGTTCCTCTCATATAAATTTAAATTATTCATATTTTATCATACTGTATATTTTAATGCAATATTCATAAATTGTATAATTTATAAAATCTATTAGTAATTAGAAAATTGTACTGATTCTAGAATTCTATTATTAAGTGGCACTTTTTGTTCAATTTCTAATTTTATTATTTTTTCTCCATATGCTGGTATAAACCATAAATTTCCATTTCTATCTAAAACTCCGCCAGCACATCTTACAACATTATTTAATTTTACTAATTCTCTTATTACCTTTACTTTTTCAGTTTCTGGATCAAATTCATATATTTTATTTGAATGTCCTACTACTCCATACATTTTTCCATTAGATGCTAACTTTGTTCCATAAAACCCTGTTTCTACTGTATCTTTGCAAATCACATCTACTTTTTCTTCTTTAGTATTTATTCTTACTATTCCACCCTCTGAATAAGCTGTAAAAGAATATATATTTCCATTTTTAGCAATAGCTCCTCCAAAAATTTGTACATTCATTTTATCGCCAATGAATTTTATTTCATCTGTTTTTGGATTTAACACCATTACTTGAGAATATACTTTTGGAAAAAAGTATATTAGACCATTATAATGTAAAATTGCTCCATCATATTGATAACTTTCTGGTACAACTCCTTCTCCTATTTTCTTTGTTGAATAATCATCTAAGTTAATTGCTAATATGTGATTTGAGCTTCGAGGTGCTAGATATGCTATATTTTTATATAATGTGCCTGAATAATAGTAGTCTTTTCCATCTTCATCATAATTTAATGCTAAATCAATCTCTTTTACTTCTTCTTTTTTAGGATCTATTTCAAGTAATTTATTACTAGCTCTTGGAAATCCATATATTTTGTCTTTGTATGTACAGCCTCCAGTATATTTGAATTTATTTTTAGATAAATTACCAAATTCTTTTACTTTTTCAGTTTCAGGATCTATCTTTAATACTTTATCATAGCAATTTGGTATTGCATATATACACCCATCTTTTCCTAAAACTCCACCTACCCATTTATACGTTTTTTCTTGAAAATTGCCTACTCCTTTTACTCTTGTTACTTCACATTCTTTATTAAATGAAGAAATTGCTCCTCCTATTATTGGGTAACTAGAAAAGTTATAAGAATATATTACTGTTAAAATTAATATTACAAATATTATTATTACACAAATTATTATATTTTTCTTTTTATTAAATATACCGTCCGTGTGTGTGTGTGTGTGTACAGCTGTAAGGGTTCTACGGTTTTTCTTTGCTTTTTCTTTTACTTCCATTCTATATTTTCCTTTATTACCTTTGCAGGGACCCCTACTACTATTGAATTTTCTGGAACATCTTTTGTGACTATTGCACCTGCTCCTACTATTGCACCATCTCCAATAGTTACTCCTTTCATTATAATTGCTCTAGTTCCTATCCAAACATGATTTCCTATTTTTACTTCTGCTTCTTTTTTGTGATCTTCTCCAATTATATCGTGTGCATCTGTATCTCTAATTATTACGTCTCTGGCAATTGCAACATTATTTCCTATAGATATTTTTTTAGAGCAAACAATTTGAACAAATGCATTTAAGTATCCGCTTCCAATTTCTAATTTTGCATTATTAAATACTCTAATATCTGATCCAAATCCTACACTAAAGTTTCCATTTACATTTAACTCGCTATTCTTTCCTAAGCTTAATCTTGTTTCTTGTTTTGATTTTGGATTTTCTTTATCTCCAATTGCTATTTTTCCATTTCCACTAATATTAGCACTCTTATCAATAGTTACTCTTGAATACTTTCTAAATATAATTTGTTTATTTCTGTATTTTAAGCTATTTACTATACTTCTATCCATTTATTTCTCTCCCAATATTACTTTTTTATTATTTTCTTTAATTTTCTATATATTTTACTTCTTTTAATATATATCTTGATTCTAGATTTTAGTTTTGGTGGTTTTAGAAAGTTGTTACATAATTCTTCCCAATTCATTTTATCAATATTTTCAAATACAAGTTCTCTTTCTTTTGTCTTATCAGGTGACTTATATGTACAAACATTATCATTGAAAACATCTTCCGAATCTATTTGTGTAGATTCTATATTAGCTTTTGCTTTTTCAAATAGTTCTTTTCCTTTTTCTGAGTTTATTAATACCATAGATGTTCCCATGTCATTGTCTAATGTTTTATTTATTTTTTCTATTCCCCAAAAGTCTGCTAATGTTATATCTCCCTTTCTAGGTAAACCTTTAAATCTACATTCATAACATGCTGGTCTCATAAATGCAGTATATTTTAAGTATCCCACCATAAAGGAATCAATGTATCTTATTCCTATGTATTTCTTACCATTTTCAAAGTCTATTCTAGTTGAAAAATTATGCCATCCATATGTTTTATTTTTAAATTTAATTTTTTTAACTTTAGATTTATATTTATTTTCTAAACTATTTATATACATTTTAAATATTTTTGGAGAGTTCATGCCTCTACAAATAAAATCACATGCATACAAATTATCATAAGATTTATTTAAATAGTTATATAGTCCAGATACTTGACAAGGACTACCACAAAATAGAACTTTAATTCCTTCAGTTAGCTTGTCCTTTATTTCTCTATATATAAGATTTATATCACTTTGCAAATACTTTGAACTTCTTATATTATCTAATTCTTTTTTTTCATTTGTAAGTAGATGTTCTACTTTCCATTCTTTATTGTATACAGCACCACATATGTATCCATCTTCTTTTAGTATTTGATTTGCTAATTCTGAAAATATCCCTCCTGATGTGCTATCTAATCTTATATTCTCACTTTTGCTCCATGCAGCATAAACCTTAGGTTTTTCAAAATTATTAGTTTTTGCTTCATTTATCATAGGGCATATCTTTTCACATAGTCCACAGTTTATACATTTTTCTTTATTAATCTTTGGATACTTAAATCCTTCTTTATCTTCACACATTTCTATAGCATTTTTAGGACATATGTTATAACATGCACTACATCCCATACATTGTTCTTTTTTTTCTATGTTTATCAATTTTTACACCAACTTTCTAATAATTTGCATTAATTTATATAATACTATATTTTTTCCAATATAATACTTAATCTTATTTTTTAAGTTTATATCTTCTTTATAAGACTTTACTGATAGACTTTTTTTATCATATTCTATATTATTTTGCTTGTAATACTTTTTTATTAGTCTATCAACTCTACCATCCCAAAGATAATCTACTTCTTGTCTTTTGGTATCTTCTTTATAATATTCTATTGTTTCTTTAATTCCATCTTCAAACTTTGTTTTTGCATTAAACTCTGGCACTATACTTTTTATTTTAGAATTATCAAATTCTCTATCAATACCTTTATCTGCTTTAAGTACTCCTTTATATTCTGGCATTACATTTATAATATAGTCACTTGGTACATTTGCAATAATAGGTTCTGTTTCTAATGCTTTTGCTATATATATAGTAGCTTCTTTCCATGTTAAAGTATGATCTGTAGTTATATGAAATACTTCTTGATATGCTTTTTCATTTAAAAATAGTCCTACAATTCCTACTGCAAACTCCTTTGTTTGTGTAAGAGTACACCTTGCTTGTCCATCATCCCATAATAGTACTGGTTTTTGGTTTATAATTCTATTAGCTAAAGTCCATTTCTTTGGTGATATTGCCATATCTGGTATTCTTTTTTCACTATATGTGATATATGGTCTAACTATTGTATACTTTTGTCCTGTCTTTTTATAATTTTCTTCTAATACTTTTTCACATTTTAATTTATTGTCTGAATAATCCCATTCATGATTAGATGCTTCAGTTTTTTCTGTTATTCTCTCTCCTTTTTCAGTTTTTCTATATACTGTAGCAGAAGATATAAATATATATTGTTCACATTTGTTATTAAAGATTTCTAATTTACTTTTTAATTCATTTTCCATATAGCTTAAGAAATCTATTACTACATCAAATGTCATTCCTTCTATTTTTTCTTTTATAGATTCTTTATCATTAATATCTCCTATTATTATATTAACTTTTTTATCTACATTTTTATTATTGTGTCCTCTATTAATCATATAAACTTCATATTCTTTTTTTACACATAGTTTTACTATGTCTGTACTTAATACTCCTGTTCCTCCAATAAATAAAATCTTCATCTATTTTTTACCTTTCTATATAATCTATAAAATGCCTTATTTTTTAATATCCAATACTTTTTATTTTCTTTATAGTTTTTATAATTTTTCTTTTCATTTTCTAGTATTTCATTTATATAATTATATTTATCGTATTTTAATCCCACTCTTATTCTACTTCTATCATATAATAATTCAATCTTTTCTCTATACTTATCTAACACTTTTAGATCAGTTAGTATGTGATATAAAACATCTATATCACTATTAATTTTATTTATTTCATCTTCAAACTTTTTTAGTTCTGTCCTTGAATGACTATTTTCTATAATATTATAATTGTATACTATACTATCTACAAAACCACATTTTTGATTATATGTATTTGGAAGTATTAGTTGCCAATTTTGCCCTACTCCTACTAGACTATATATTTTTCTATCTTTTATATTTTTATCGAATTCTTCCATTCTAATCATGAATATTCCTGGATAACAGTATGTATTTATTCCAAAAATATAATTTTCAAATATATATTCACTTTCATTCTTTTTAGGCTTACCTATTTTTATTTCTTTTCCATCTTTTACTATTCTTACTTTACCTCGTACAATATTATAGTTCTCATTTTTTTGTAAAAAGTTAACAAGTTTCTCTATACTATCTGGCTCTAGGTAATCATCTGAATCCATCCAATATAAAAATTCTCCAGATATATTTGGCAGTGCTTTATTTACTGCTTCTGCTTGTCCTGCATTTTCTTGATATATATATTTAAATTCGTATCCTTTTTGTTTTATTTTTCCTTCATATTCTTTTATTATACTTTCTGTTTTATCTTTTGAACCATCATTTATAAATATAAGTTCTATATTTTTATATGTTTGGTTTACTATTGAATCAAAATATCTTTTTAAGTATTTTTCTCCATTATAGCAAGGTGTTATAATTGTTACTAAATCTTTTTTCATATTATGCCTCTTTTCTATTTGGTTTTATCTTGTTTAATATTTTAGATAATATATTTCTTATTATATCTTTGAAAAATGTAAATTCTTCAGTCTTTCTAAAACATATTAATATAGAAACTATATATATTACCATTGCAATTATTACACATAATATTAATCCTATTACTCCTGAAATATTTATAAAGCTACATATAATATACGATATACCTAAAATTATTATAAAGTGTATTATATAAGGAATATAATTACTTATTAGATATTTAGTGTAATTTTCTTTAAATATATTTTTAAACAAAATATATGGCCTATAGAAATTAGGTAATATTCCACTGACAATTGTTCCTAATATAACACCATGCAGTCCAATATATTTTGCTAAGGCTATAGATAAAACCAAATTAATTATTGATTGTATAATAGGTACCCATTTATCTTCATTATACAATCCTGCTGCATTTTTTGTTACAGAGCATGGTATTCTAATACCAGTAAAGAAAAAGCTAAATGATAATAGCATAACAATACTAGCCTCTAATATATAACTTTCGCCTATCCATATTTGTATAAATCTACTAATTGCACAACCAAATATAGTTCCAAAAAAGCTGTATATAATAAAAGCTAAAAAATCCATTTTTTTATATATTTCAAGGCTTTTTTTATTGTCTTCTTCAACTAATAAATTTCCAAAGCTAGCTGTTATATTATTATATATTGTTAATATAATTTCGTTTACTGTTGTAATAATCATATTATAATTTGAGTATATACCTACTGTTGATACATTTATCATTGTACTTATTATAATATTATCTGTTCCATTAATACAATAGTTTCCTATTTTATGGAACATCATTGCTTTAACATTTTTTTTAATTGTTGCCAACGTACTCTTTTCTATTTTTTTATTACTTTTGAAATTTATTTCTTTATATTCTTTTGTTATATAAAGGTTTGTTACAATTTTTTGAGCTATTTGCATAAAAAATTGAACAATTAAATAAACTATGAAATTCTTAAATAATAATAATGATATTATTTGGAATATGTATAATAATACTGTAAATGTAATATTTATTTTTGTTAATTTATATGCTTTCTGGTCAGCTGTTATAAGTATCTCTTTATATGCTGTATAATATGTTGATACTGTATTAATTAAATATAATATATATATAATATTAAGTTGTGGTATTGAATCATATTCTTTTATTATTTTATTAAGGAAGAAATATATTACTATTCCAAATATTAATACTATAACTCCTATTACTTCATATACTCTTTTAAAAAATGTCATAAGAGAACTTACTTTTTCATTATCTTTATCTGCAAGTGGTTTATATAGTCCAAAACTTATTGCTGAACTTAATCCTAATTCAGCTAATGATAACATTGATAATACATTAGTAAGTAAGCCATTTACTCCTAAATACATTTCTCCTAATACTTTTATAAATATTGTTCTTGCAACAAAGCTTAGTAAATTTTTTATTACATATACTACAAGGTTAGAACTAACATTAAATATTGAATTTTTTGTTCTACTTGTTTCTTTCATTATTATTCCTTTCTAAAATTTTTTATTTTATTTCTAGAGATTTCTTTAAGAAATTATATGATTTTTCTCTTTCTTCTTCTAAAATCTTATATGATTCTTCATAATTACATTCTAGCTGTTTTTTGGTTATTTCTCCAGTATATTTCCTATCATCCAATTTAAATTTATTAAGTAATGTTTCTAGCCTTGAATTCATGCTTTCTTCTTTATCTTCTCTGTTAAATACTAAAAATGGTCTATTATATAAAATTGCAAATACACTTGAGTGAAAAGAGTCTGTACATATTAAGAATGCATTTTTTTCTAAGTATAAAAATTCACTTGGCCCTATTTTTGTTTCTAACATATTTATAATATCACAGTCGTTTTCTTCTGCAATTCTATTTATTTCTTTTTTTCTTTCTTCTGACAATTTTCCCAAAAAGTATGTCGCTATTATATTTTTATGAGTCATTTTATCTAAGAATTTTGGTCTTTTTGCTACCTTGTCCCATTCTTCTGTTTTAAGTAACATTGTTGGATCAATTAATACTTCTATGTCTTTCCTATCTGTCAAATTTTCTAAAAGTTCTTTTGCTTTATCTTCTCTAACTGATACATTTTTTAATTCTTTTACCTTTTCTTTATAAAAATTTTCAAAGTCTTTTGGGATATATCCTATTCCCATACTTGCAGCAAAAGATATTCTTTTGTTATAATCAGCAAATGATAAAAAGTCGATATCTGACATTCTTCCCCATGTTGGGTTCCAAATTTGATCACTTCCTGCTACAAAATAATCATACTCATTATTTAACTCTTTTGGAATATGTTTGTAATCTATCATATATTTTGAATGCCTAATATTTTTTTCAAACTGCATAAAATAATAATGTCTAATGTATTTTTTTCTTCCAAAAACTATTTTATATATATTTGCTAATTTTTTTCTTATTATTCTATAATAGTTTCCATTATACATCTTTTCTGAATTATGTATTGTTTCAGCTTCACATCCTAAATTTTTTAGAACTTCTTGTGTCGCATAATTTTGTAATCTGTTTCCAACATTTTTCATATCATTAATTGTTAATATTCCTACTTTTTTCATTTATTCATACCTCTTCTTTATACATTTAATATTTTTCTTATTATTTCAATTGATGATTTTATTAGAAAATATAAATATATTTTGTTTGTATATATATACTTAGATTCTCTAATTAAGTATTTATCTGTTGACAAGTTTTTTCTTATTTCTATCATATTAGGATTTTCAAAAGTTTCTTTCAGCATATTAATTTTTTCTTTGTTAGAAATATCCAATAATATAATACTTCTTAGTTCATAATTTAATACATTAATTGCTTTACTTGATAGATACTCTCTATTTTCCTTACTATCCATTTTCCATTTTTTTATATATTCATAATATTTACAATATAGTTCTAAAGTTTGGTTTATTCTTTTTTGTGTACTGTCTTGTTTTAAATTTCTCATTACACTTTTTTCATTATAATTGTATCTATAAATTATTTTATTAAGATAATATATTTGGGGATTACAGGTAAACATATCTGAGTTAAATAATAAATCTTCACCTACAGCATATTGATTGTCAAATTTTATTTTATTTTCTAATATAAAATCTTTTAGTATTAAAAATTGCCATACAGTATTTAGTTCAGCATGTCTTATTAGTTCATCATACACCTTTTTTACTGGAATAATACCATTTTCTTCGTTAAAAATAATTCTTTCTTTATTTTTATTATTTTTCTTAATTTGTAATGAATTATATATTATTACATCTATATTATCGCTTAAAGCTTTTCGTAATTCTTCTATAGCATTTGTTTCTAATTCATCATCTGAATCTACAAACATTATGTATTTACCTTCGGCATTTTCTATTCCTATATTTCTTGAATCACTAACTCCAGTATTTTCCTTATCTATAATCTTTACTTTTATATTTTTATTTTTTAATTTGAAGTCTTCAATTATTTTTTTGCTATTATCTGTTGAACCATCATTTACACATACTATTTCTAAATCACTATTATCATTTTGATTTTTTATTGATTCTAAACATCTTTCTATATAGTCTTGTGCTTGATATACTGGTATTATTATTGAAATCATTTTATGCTCCTATATATTCTATATTTATCAATTTGTATCTACAAATTATTATATATTTGTTATGCATTTAAGTGCACTTTCAATTACTTTGTCCATATCATAATATTTATATTGACCTAATCTTCCTCCAAATATAACTTTATTGTCTTTTTCTGCTAATTGCTTGTATTTATCGTATAATTCATTATTCTTATCATTATTAATAGGGTAATATGGTTCTTTATCTTTTGTCCAATTATCTGGATATTCTTTTGTTATTATGGTTTTATCACTAATTGTATCAAATTCAAAATGTTTATGTTCAATAATTCTTGTATATGGTATCTCATATTCTGTATAATTTACAACTGCATTTCCTTGATGATTTTTTTCATTTAATAACTCTGTTTCAAATTTCAAACTTCTATATTCTAATTCTCCAAATTTATAATTATAATACTTATCTATTGGGCCTGTAAAAATAATTTTATTTGCTATATTTTCAAGTTGCTCTTTATTATCAAAATAATCACAATTTGTCCATACTTCTACATTTTCTAACATTTTTTCTATTATTTGCGTATAACCACCTATTGGAATTCCTTGATATTTATCATTAAAATAATTGTTATCATATGTAAACCTAACAGGTAATCTTTTTATAATAAAGCTTGGTAATTCTGAACATTTTCTTCCCCATTGTTTTTCTGTATACCCTTTTACAAGTTTTTCATAAATCGTTTTTCCTACTAAGCTAATTGCTTGCTCTTCTAGATTTTTTGGTTCTTGTATATTTGCTTCTCTTATTTCTTCTGCAATTTTTTGTTTAGCTTCTTCTGGTGTTTTAACTCCCCATAATTTATTAAATGTATTCATATTAAATGGCATATTATATAGTTCGTTTTTATATAATGCAATAGGTGAATTTGTATATCTATTAAATTCTGCAAATTGGTTAATATATTGCCATATTTCTTTATTATTTGTGTGAAATATATGTGCACCATATTTATGTACATTAATATTGTCTTTTCTTTCTGTGTATATATTTCCTCCAACATGTGGTCTTTTATCTATTACAAGACAGCTTTTACCTCTTTTTGTCATCTCATATGCAAATATTGATCCAAATAATCCTGCTCCTACTATCAAATAATCATATTTACTCATATATTTTTCTCCTAATTTTATAAGATTCTCCCTGTGATTTTACTATATATATACCAGAAAATTTTAAAGACTGGTAATCCCATACTTAAAAATATTATAGCTAATTTGTCTCTTTTAGGTGTTTCCTTACCCAAAAATACTTTCTTTTTATGTTGATTTATATTTTTTATAACTATTTTCTCCATTTTTCTATTTCTTGGTTTTGTAAAAATTAGTATTCTCAGTATTCTAAAATTTGAATATAAATCATATCTATTTGTTGCTGAATTTATATTTGGATATTTTTCTCTAATAAAACTAAGCATTTGTTTTGTATTTTCTATATAGTCTTCTTCATTTTTGTTAAACCCTTTTTGTTTAGAAATAGAACCTGGTCTTGCAACATAATAATAACATTGCTTATTTCCAAAAGCAACATTTTCTGCTCTATCTATTAGTTTATATATTATTGCTGAATCTTCATAACATTTTCCTTTTGGAAATTCATAATTTTCCCATAAGTCTATTTGATATAATTTTGCCCATGCAGATATATCTATTCCTTGACTAAATAATAAATTTTTAAAGGCTTTTTCACTATTAAGTACTTCTATTTTTGTTTCCTCTTTTGCTGTTATATCTGTTTCTTTCCACACTTTTTTAAAGTCACATATTGATAATTTAACATTATATTTTTTTAATAAATTATATAGATATTCAACATAATCATTACTTACATAGTCATCTGAATCTATAAATGTAATGTATTTCCCTGTAGCTATTTTCATTCCCGCATTTCGTGCATCTGATAATCCACCATTTTCTTTGTGAATTACTTTTACACGCTTATCTTTTTTTCCATATTCATCACATATTTTACTACAATTATCTGGTGATCCATCATCTACTAATATAATTTCTAAATTTCTATATGTTTGGCTTAATATAGAATCAATACATATTGTAAGACAATCTTCTACTTTATATATTGGAACTACTACAGTTATTAATTCTTCCATATTATTTCTCCTGCATATACTTTATCTGCTATAAATATATATATTAAATTTTTTCAGTATATTTATCACTTAAATATTTTACTTCGATATCTTTATTTTCATACATAATCTTTTTCATATTTATTGCAAGTGTTATTATAAAATACAATCCTGCAAAGTCCATGGTATCAAATATTGATAGCATAAATATTATTGCTATTGAAACTATAAATAAATTAGCAAGTGGATTTTTGTAATTCTTCTTTATTTTATCTGTACAATAATATAATATATATAAATATGTTAATATTGCTAATCCTCCACCTCTATAAATTATGGTCATTGCTGAATTATGTGCATGCACAACTTTCGCAAAACTTAAATAATATGGTGCTGTACTTTTATAGAAAAATGATTTGTCATATTCTTCGCTTTGCATTCCATTTCCTAAAATTGGACTTTTTAAGAACTCTTCTTTAACTCCATCCCACAAAAATGTTCTTCCTGAAAAGGTTACATCCTTATCTACTATATTAAGCATTGGGGTAAAATAATTTTGGATATTAAAGAATACAATTAATACATTTAGTATTACATAACAATATAATGTTATTTTACTATATTTAGCAATATTTATCTTATTATTTATAAAATATAATAAGATAAATAGTATTACCGCAATCATTGCTGCAACACTAAATTTATAAAGTAAAACTAATTCTGATGCAATAACACACCAAAACCATCTTTTAGATAATTTTCTATTTTCTAGTATACTAACTATTCCTTCTGAAACAATCCATGGTAATAAAGTGAATATAAATCTATTATCGATTCCTAAGAAGTATATTTTTGTAAAATTTGTAAGTTTAAATACATCTATCATAATTATTGATATTAAGTTTAAAATAAAACAGATTACAAAATATATATTAACTTTTTTTAATACTTCTACTATAATTTTTCTACTAATTAATATTTCTGCTATCATAACCATTGTAACTGTTGTAATAGCTGGTCCTATAAACCTCATAACACTACCTTTGTTAATTATAGTTGATATAAAAGTTATTAGTTGCAGAGCAAAAACAGATAATACTATTTTTGAATATTTTGTTTTTTTATATGTATAAACTAATAAAACGACAGCAAAAGATAATATTTTAAGTATTTTATAAATTTGATCTACATATCCAACACCTTTAAATGCATTTTCTTTAAAAATTTGTGGTTCAAAAAATACTATTAATATAAAAACTAATATATTATTCAATCTACTTTTGTTCATTTTTCCCCCAATTTAAAAACTTTTTGTATATTTTTTTCCTGTAAATTTAGCTAATAAGAACGCTGTTCCTTTTTTTATCCAGTTTATATTTTGCATATCAACAAACTCTATTTCTTTATATTCAAGTTTGTTTGTATTAATCCATATATCTAAAAGAAGTTCTGATACTCTTCCAAAAAATCTTGAATGAAATGAATCATATTTGGTTACATCTATTCTATTTTCTAATTCAAATAAAATATCGAATAGCCATATGCAATATTCTTCTAATATTTCTTTTTTCATTATAAGCATATTAAATATATGTGCTTTTTTTCTTTTGTGTAATTTTTTAAATTCTTCTACATATTCTGGATATTTTTCTTCTATTATCTTTTTAGTTTCATCTAATGTTTCTATATACATTGTATGTTTATAATGTGAGTATAAATTTTCTATATAATAATTTCTTTTTTTAGGTAAAATTATGTCTGTGTTTTTTAATAATTCTCTAGCTTGTCTTTCATTTAGTATTTTATTGAATTTCTTATTTTCATTTGTTGTAATTATTTTTCTTACTGAAAAATGTCTTCTATAATGGCATAAACCAATATATTTTGCATCTAAATTTTTCCATGCCCAATATAATCCTGTTAATTCACAAAAATATGGATTTTTGTCTGAAATATTATCTCCAATATCATCAGTTTGGTATCCAATTTTCTCTTTTCCTTTACTCCCTACATGTAGTGGTAAATATATTTCTTGTTTAGGCATTTGATATTTTTTATGCGTTGCCACTACTATTTGTATATCTTTCATTTATATTGCTCCATCCTTTTTTATAAATGATACTATAGTTTTTAATATAATTTTTATATCAAGTTTTATTGACATGTTCTTAATATAGTATGTTTCAAGCTTTATTCTTTCTTCATATGATGTATTGCTTCTTCCGTTTACAGCCCAATACCCTGTAACTCCTGGTTTTGTACTCAATATTTCTTTTTTATGTATTCCGAAAAGTTCTATTTCTCCATCTATTACTGGTCTTGGTCCTACTAAACTCATATCTCCTTTTAATACATTGATAAATTGTGGAAATTCGTCTAAACTTGTTTTTCTTAGTATCTTTCCTGTTTTCGTAACACGAGGATCATTTTTTAGTTTTCTGGTTTCTTCAAATTCTTTTTTTAAATCTTCATTTTCTTCTAGTATAGTTTTTAAGATCTTGTCAGCATTTTTACACATTGTTCTGAATTTATACATTTTAAAATGTTTTCCATTTTTTCCTATTCTTGTCTGTGTATAAAATATTGATCCTCCTTCTCCTGTACATATATTCAATATAAAAACCAACATTGTAATAGGTAATATTAGTATAATTCCTATTATACTTCCTATAATATCAAATGTTCTTTTTATAAATCTAAAAGCAATATTTTTTTGTTTGACATTAGCAGTGATAGCACCTATCTCAGCTTCTTCTTCATCTTTTAGTAGTATTGCTTCATTATCTACAGCCACTGTAATCCCCCCCTTATTGTAATTCGTTTTTAACTCCTGTTTCCTCAACTATTTTATTACTTATTTGTTTTATATATTCTGGTACTTCGTAATTTTTTTGTCCATACACATCTTTGTGTAATTTTTGTACATTACTTTCAAGTGTTGCTGCTGGTCCAAAAAAATCTCCTCTTAAATATACTCCTTTTGTTTTATATGGCCAGCCAAAAGATTGTCTTTGTTCTAATGAAAGAACTTTTGGTGCAAGTTTTAATATTTCCTTACCTGAAATATTTGTACGAATTTTTGGTAAAATTATATCTAATAAATTATTCATTTCACTTAAACTAAGAGTTTTTACTTTATTTCCTATTTTTTCAAGTACAGTTCTCATTCTTTCTGTTCTCTTATAATCATATCCTGTTGTATATCTTATTCTGCAATATGCTACTGCTTGAACACCATTTAAATGTTGAATTCCTGTTTTATTTATTTTATCAGCTGATTTGCCTACTATTTCAGAAACAGATTCAATATAATTATTTATAAATTTTATTTCTTCATTATTTATATTAATGTCAATTCCACCTACTGCATCTACTACATCTACCACTGCATTAAAATCTGCAATTACATATTCTGAAATGTTTAAATCTAAGTTTGTATTTATTGTTTTTAGCGTATTTTCTATTCCACCATAATATGCATGGTTTATCTTGTCCATTTTTGTTGTACCATTTTCCTCCATTTGGACATATGTATCTCTATATATAGAATATAATTGCATCGTTTTTTCATCTTCATTTATACTTGCTATCATTATACAATCTGTTCTATATCCTGTTTCATACGTATCATATTGTGAATCTAGACCTAAAATAGCTATGTTTCTAAATTTTTTCATTTGCTCGTTTTCATCTATGCCTAATTCCTCTATTGCAATATTTTCATATTTGATTTTGTTTAATTTACTATTTATAAATGTATTCACTATAAGAAATATTATCAAAATTATAACTAATATAACAAATACTATTATTCCTATAACTTTCAATGCTTTGTATTTTTTGTTCTTTTGTGTTTTATTTATGTCTTTTTTGGATTTTATATTATTATCTTTTTTCAACATCTTATTTTACTCCAGTTTTATTTATTATTTCATCACTTATGTTTTGTACATTTGTAGATGGTGTATAATCTACTTGATTAAATAATTCTTCATGTAATGTTTTAACATTTTCTGCTAAATTTATTGGTACTCCATAATATATTCCACCTATAGTTGATCCTTTATTTTTCTGTGGCCATCCTATACTATTTCCTATATTCATTGAGACTAACGTTGGCGCTAAACCTATTATGTCATTAGCACTAATATTTGTAGAAATTTTTGGCATCATTATATTTACTACATTTAGAATTTCACTTATACTTAATGTTTTTGCTTTTTTTAGCATAGCTTCTAATACATCTCTCATTCTTTCTGTCCTTTTAAAATCTCCTCCTGCTGTATAACGTATTCTTGAATAAGCCAATGCTTGAACTCCATCTAGGTTATATGTTCCAGCCTTTGTTATATGACTAGAATTATGTCCTGTTACTCTATTATTTTCATCTATATATGTATTAATATATTTAGCTTCTTCACTTGTTATATTCATTTTTATTCCGCCTAAAGCATCTACTGCATCAACTACTGAATCAAAGTTTACTGTTACATATTCTTCAATATTTAGATCTAAATTTGTATTTAAAGTACTTACTGCTAGTTCTGCTTTACCATATGAATATGCATGTGTTACTTTATCCAAATTTCTTCCTGTTAATTTCAAATATGTATCTCTGTATACTGATAATAATTTTACTTCATTTGTTTTTTTGTTTATAGATGCTATCATTATGCAATCACTTCTATTTCCCATTCCATAATCATCTTTTCTTGCATCTATTCCAAATATCGCAATATTTCTATACCCTGACAATTGGTTAGCAATATCTTTGTCTATATCTACATTTATTTCTTCTTGATTCATTTCTCCTAATTTACTATAAACGAATGTATATCCTGCTGTTAATATTGCAGCAATTATTACAATTAATATTATAAAAATGATTAAAATTACCCTTAGTACTTTCTTTTTCTTTGTTAATACTTTTTTAGACTTTTTTCCAATATTTTCTCTCATTTTTTTATTATTACTCATACTTATTCTCCTAAAAATATACTTTCTTTTTAATTTTAACACTTTAATATATTTTTGTAAACAATATTCCCACTTTTTCTTATTACATTTTTTACCCAAAAAAGTAAACTTTTGTATAGCAATTTTATTTTTAATATTTAAAAACGCATTAATTTTAGTTATATTATATTGTCATTTTTAAATTTATAGAACAAAGTTAATCTATTTTTCGTTAGTTCTTTTAACTTAGTTTTAGTCCTGAATATTTTTTTCATTTTGTCAAAATTTCTATGCAATTTTATGTGATCTATAATTCTATATTATACTAAGTTTCCTATAATATAGAAAAAGACGCTTTATAGGCGTCTTTTTAGTTGCAACTTTATTTTTATTATAATTAAAAATTATATTTCTTTGATTTCATAAATGCAAATGCTCCAACAGCTACTGCTATAACAGCTATTCCAGCTACTATATATACATCTGTTTCTCCTGTTTGTGGAATATCTTTGTCTGCATCATTTATTTGATTAACTTGTACTAAGTTTTCTTTTGCTACAGGGTTATTTACAGCTGGTGCATTTGTACTTGTATCATTTGATCCATTTTGTTGTGCTGGGTCAAGTGTTAATTGAAATGATGATGCATTTGCTTTTACCATTGTTAAAAATAAAACTGCAAAGATCATAACTATTGAAATTGTTACATATTTCATTGAATTTTTCATAGTTTTTCTCCTTTTCTTCTTTTGATCTGTTTTTAGTATTTGTTTTTTTCAACAAATTATAGCATGAAATTTATTACATTTTCTACTATCAAAGTGATTCTATACTTTTTTTCTACAATAGTCAACATTTTATATTGAAAATTTTGTCGATTTTTGTTATTTTACACATTTAAGTATTGATTTCAATAATATTTCAGCATTTTTTTACATTTTTGTAATCATTTAGTAATATTTTATTTTTATATAAATTCAAAAAATAATTTTTGCTCTTTTTTACACATTAAATTTAAATTCTACTATATCTCCATTTTGCATTATATAATCTTTTCCTTCTAGTCTAACGAGTCCTGCTTCTTTTGCTTTTTGATATGAGCCTTCTCTTATTAAATCATCATATGAAACAATTTCTGCTTTTATAAATCCTCTTTCAAAATCAGTATGTATCTTACCTGCTGCACCTGGTGCCTTTGTTCCTTTTTTTATTGTCCATGCTCTTACTTCTTTTTTACCTGCTGTTAAAAAAGACATTAAGCCTAATAAATCATAACTTGCTTTTATTACTTTGTCTAATCCAGATTCTTCAAGTCCCATTGCTTCTAGCATTTCTAGTTTTTCTTCTTTATCTAAACTTGATAATTCTTCTTCTATTTTTACGCATAATGATATTACTTGAGATTTTTCTTTTTCTGCATATTCCTTCACTTTTTTTACATATTCATTTTCTTTACCAATATCTTTTTCTGAAATATTAGCTACATATAAAATAGGTTTTGTTGTTAATAAAAATGCATCTTTTATTATTTCTTTTTCTTCATCACTTAGTTCAACTGTTCTTGCTGATTTTCCATTTTCTAAGGCTGTTCTAATTTTTTTGAATGCATCTTCTTCTGCGATATATTTTTTATCACCTTTTGCAAGTTTAGCAGCTCTTTCTATTCTTTTTTCTACTGTTTCCATATCTGCTAATATTAATTCTAAATTTATTGTTTCTATATCTCTAATAGGATCTATATTACCATCAACATGTATAATATTAGAGTCATCAAAACATCTTACAACTTGCACAATTGAATCTGTTTCTCTTATATGTGATAAAAACTTGTTTCCTAAACCTTCTCCTTTGCTTGCACCTTTTACTAAACCAGCAATATCCACAAATTCAATTACAGCATGTGTAACTTTTTCTGCATCATACATTTTGTTTAGTACATCTAGTCTATCATCTGGAACTGGTACAACTCCAACATTGGGTTCTATTGTACAAAATGGATAATTTGCACATTCTGCCCCTGCATTTGTTATACTATTAAATAATGTACTTTTTCCTACGTTTGGCAATCCTACTATTCCTATTTTCATTTTGCTCCTCCAATACTATATATGTTAATTATTCATCCTTACTTGTTTTATTATATTTTTTAAGTGTTTGATAAACAAGTGAATTTATTGTTCCTGGAATATCTTTTTTACCTGCTGGAACACCTGTTAATATTTCTATTCCCTCATCTATTGTTGATACTGCATATATATGGAATTTCCCATTTTTTACAGCTGATATTATCTCATCATCTAAACTTAAATTTCTTATATTTTGTCTAGGTATTAATACACCTTGTTTTCCGTTTAAGCCTTTTAATTTACAAATTTCAAAATATCCTTCAATTTTTTCATTTACTCCACCAATAGCTTGTATTTCTCCTTTTTGATTTACTGATCCAGTTACTGCTATTCCTTGATTTATTGGTACTCCTGATAAATTAGAAAGTAATGCGTAAAGTTCTGTACTTGATGCACTATCCCCATCTACCCCATTATATAATTGTTCAAAACATATGCTTGCTGTAAGTGATAAAGGCATATCTTTTGCAAATTTTTCTCCTAAGTATCCATTTAATATTAATACACCTTTTGAGTGTGTTGATCCTGATAATTCAACCTCTCTTTCTATATTTACAATTCCTTGTTTACCCGTATATGTGTTTACTGTAATTCTTACTGGTTTTCCAAATGAGTAATCTCCTATTGTCATTACTGTAAGTCCATTTATTTGTCCAACTTTTTCTCCATCAGTATCTATAAGGAGAGTCCCTTCTTCTATCATTTGAGTATATTTGTCATCATATTTTTTAAGTCTATTTTTTCTTTCTTCTAATGCTTTTTCTATATAATCTTTAGTTACAACTTTTGATTTATCCATTTTAGCCCATGTTGCAGATTCTGCAATTACTTGTGCTAATTCACCAAATCTTGTTGACATTCTATTTTGGCTTGATGATAATCTTGTTGAATATTCTACTAATCTTGCTACTGCAAATTTATCTAAATGTGGTAATTCATCATCTTCGCAATATCCACGAACAAATTTTGCTAAATTTTTAATATTTTCATCTGTTAGTGGTGCATCTTCTGAAAATTCCACTTTTATCTTAAATAATTTTCTAAAGTCCTCATCAACTGAAAGTAATGTTTGATATACATTTTCATTTCCTATTATAATTACTTTTAAATCTAGTGGTATTGGTTCTGGTTTTAATGACACCATAACTGCTGGTGATCTTTGTTCCATTGAATTATCTATTCCTAATTCTTTATTTCTTAATACCTTTTTCAAGTAATCGTATGTTACTGGATTTGATAACAAGTCATTTGCCTGGAATATAATATATCCTCCATTTGCTTTATGAAGCAATCCTGGTCTTATCATAGTATAATCTGTTCTTAATACTCCATATTGGCTTTCATATTCTAGTCTTCCGAATATATTATTAAAGCTATAGTTACTATCCATTATAACTGGAGCACCTTCTGCTTCACTATTATCGACAAATAAATTTACCTTATAATTTTCCCATGGTTTAACTTCTATAACACGAGGTTGACTATTTTGTGCTGGTTTATCTTCTGTTATAAATTTATTTATATTTTTTAATATATCTTTTCTTACACCATCCAAAAATTGAGTTATTTTTTTACTTCTTTTGAACTTTGATTTTACATATGTTACATGACCTTCTATTGATAATGACACTATGCTTGATTGCCATTCAGATACTTTTTTCTCTGATTCTTGTTCTATTTCTTTTATTTTGCTTATTACTTGAATTATTTGTTGCTGAACTATAGTAGATTTCTCTTCATATTCTTTTTTTATTTTATCATCTAATTTTTCAAATTCTTCTTCCTTTACCACTTTGCCATCTATTACAGGCATCATATATATACCTGTGTCTGATGACTTAACTTGAAAACCATATTTAGCTGATTGTGTATTTAAATCTTCTAATAATTTTGCTCTTTTATCTTGATATTTTTGTACAATTATATTTTTTTCTTTTTCAAAATCTTCATTATTAAATGTTGATTTTAT
Source organism: uncultured Clostridium sp. (assembly GCA_947061115.1). Lineage (GTDB taxonomy): Bacteria > Bacillota > Clostridia > TANB77 > CAG-508 > CAG-793. The sequence continues at coordinate 8,592 of CAMSMU010000002.1, read as the reverse complement.
TTCTTTTAATATATCTTTAATAAATCTTTCCATAGCATCTCTAAATTCATGTCCTTGACCTGCTGGAAAGTTTATTGCAACTGGTTCATTTGGATTTGTAAAATTATATACATAGCACCAATCTTGAGGTGTTTTTTTATTTTTACTAATTTTATTTAAATAATCTCTAGTGTACATTGTTTTTCCTACACCAGAAGGGCCTTCTAAATAAAGATTATATCCATTAACATCTACATTTAGTCCAAATTTAAGAGAATCTATTCCTCTTTCTTGTCCTATACCTTCATAATTTCTATCTAATTCTTCTGTTGTAACAAAGTCTAATATATCTGGATTACAAGTATATTTTAATTTTTTATATGGTACTTCATTTGTATTTTTCATTTTATTTTTCCTTTCTCATGTGTTTTATTTAAATTATTTTTATATGTATGCTGTCATAAGTAAAGCGTCTTCGCCATTATAATATTTTTCTCTTTTGCCTACTATTTCAAAACCAAAACTTTTATATAATTTTATTGCATTTATATTGTTTACATTTACTTCTAAATTTATTCTTTCCAAATTATTTATATTGGCATATCTTATAATATAACTTAAAAGAGAAGATGCTAATCCTTGATTTCTTTTATCTTTTCTTGTAACAATATTAATTATTTCCATTTCTTCAAATACTATTCTTATACCAATGAATCCATATATTTCCTCATTTTGTTTTATGATAAAATATTTTGAATTTCTATAATCTTCTTCTAATACATTATATTTCCATAAATTAGGAAATTCTCCATAATTTAATTTTATTCTTTCTAAATCTAAGTATCCCATTTCTAATATTGCTATATCATCTGATGAATTTTCTAACTGTCTTTGTGCTTGTGGATTTCTAAGATACATTGGAGAAAGGTTATTTACATTTTCACATATTCCAATATTATATTTATCTATTGCTGCAAATGCTGCACCAACAGCTAAACTGTTATTTTTTTCTAAGTATTCATGTTTACATATTTCTTCGCTATTAGCTTTATATGCTGATATTCGTGCTAAATATAGTGGTTCTATCTTTTCTGCATTTACATCTCCTACAAAATATACTGGCAATTTTAAATTATCTATATATTTTGTTATTTCTGTATAACTTATTGCTTCTGGACTTTTATATATTGAAAATTTTTTATTTTTATATTTGTAAATTGCAAAATAAACATTATCATTTTTAGCATCTATAACTGAAACATACTCTCCATCTCCTCGTTGTATAATTCCAGTATATGCTAATGCTTCTAAAGAATTTATCCCTATTATAGGAATATTTTTTGCATCTGCAAATGCTTTGACTGTAGCTATCCCTATTCTAATACCTGTGAATGAGCCTGGGCCCCTTGTGCAAGCTATTAAATTCATATCATCTAATCTTAAATTTAATGATTCCAATAATTCATCTATCATTGGCATAAGAGTTTCCGAATGTTCTCTTTCACTTCTATTATGAACTTCTTTTAAAATTTTATTATCTTCTAATACTGCAATTGTACATATATTAGAAGATGTATCAATTGAAAGTATTTTCATTTTTACTTCCTTTCATTTATTTTATGCCTTTTATCTCTTTATAAGTTATATAACACTAAAATGCAAAAGTCAACATTTTTCGCAGTTTAAATAAATTAAAAATTTATTATATTATTCTATCTAATATTTTAATACTGTTATAATTTTTGGTAATATATGTTAAATTTTTTAAAACGCAAATATCTGTACCACGTTAGTGATACAGTACTACATATTTTATTACTACAAAATTTACTTCCAATATCTATTTGTTTATGCTTTTTTTATCTACTACCTTATTATTAGTCGTTACTAGAACTTAGGTCTACACATATTTTTGTTTTTATTATTATTTCTATTATTGAATTTATTATTCTTTTGTTTAATATTATGTTTTTCATCAGGCAACTAATAGTCTCTTCTACACCCTTTTTTTGGAAAAAGGAACCATCCCACTATCCCACGCACACAAAAAAACTATGCTTTTAGACTTTTCTAAAAAGACATAGTCTTCTGTGTTTACATAATTTTATTTTGTTAAACCTTACAATATATATATACAGGATCAAGTGTTTTCACGTTTTTCATTTGTTTTTCCTTTTTTCTTGTTTTTATTAATTGTATCATATGATTTTTGTTTTTACTACACTTTTGCCTAAAAATACCTTTACCTTGAAATTGCCCAATTGCTACATCCCTCTTGGCAATTACTTTTATTTCTAATTAGATCATTTTTTATTATTGTATCTGATAAATAAATTTCTCTCTCCATTTTATGTTGCATTTTTTTAATATCTTCATTTTCGTCTATCTCTTGTAATGTAATTTTGTCATAATATTTATCATTAATACAATAGTTTTTACTTGTGACATACCCTAATCCTTTTATAAAAGAATAATCCTTTCCTGTAAATATGCTACTTCCTATTGAAAATTCATCTTTTATCCCTAATAAATCTAATATTGTTGGTTTTATATCAATTTTTGATACTGCTTCATTTATTTTTTTACTTTCAGTTATTCCTGGTACTTTTATTCCAAAAGGTATATGTGTATCTATTGTATGATATTCAAATTCTGTAAATTCTAAATTATTGTCATTATATAGTTTTGTTATATCTTCAATAGTATTAAGTCCTGATCCATGGTCTCCATATACAACTAAAATTGTATTTTCCATTAGTCCTGTATCTTCTAATTTATTTAAAAATTTTCTGAATGCATAATCTACAAAATTGCATGATATTAAATAATTTTTAAAATATTCATTTTCATATTCTGTAACATCATTATGATTTAATGTTAATTTATTTTCTAAATCAGAAATACCTGTTAATTCAAATGGTATATGTGTTGTTATACTTACTAATGTTGTGCAGAACTTTCCTTCATATGAATTTATTTTATCTACTGCCTGTTCGAAAAATCCTTCATCTGAATAAAATTCCCCTGCATTTTCTATATTAGGAAAAGAATTAATATCATTATATTCATCTATTTTATATCCTTTTTTATAAACTTCTCCTCTATTCCAAAATGAACTGTTATTAGGATGCATGAATGAAGTATAATACTCATTTTCTCTTAATGTAGTATATATATCTAACCATTTATTGTTATAATACTTTTGAAATACATATCCATTTTCTAATGGATACATTGAATTTTCCATTTCAAATTCTGAATCTGCTGTAGTTCCTAAACCTTGATTATACATTTCACTGCAATAAATATTTTCACCAAAAAACTTATTTAAATTTGGTGTTATTTCTTTTCCATTAACTTTCTTTCCTATAATATATTCATTTAAGCTTTCTAATTGTAGAATAATAACATTATTATCTTTTGCTATTCCTGTATAATCTGTCTCCAATATTTTTTCATTTATATTTTCTTCATAAATACTTTTTAATTTTTCATTATCTACATCTTCTTTGACAAATAAACTAATTAAATAGTCTTTAGCATCTTCATAATGATAATAATAAATCGAACTGTTTTGAACTATTAGTGACTTATTATATATTTTATCTTCATAAATATTATTTACTTTTTCTTTTACAACAAATATATTAGATAAAATAATTATTGATATCAATACAGCTTTTAAAATACTATTTTTATATACTGTCTTTTTAAAATTTTTGTATAATAGTAAACTTAATAATATTATTAATAGATTATCAGTTATAAATATTAATATATCATCTATATTAACAATACTTACTAATCCTTCTCCTATTTCTTTTGCATATCTAAAATTTTCTATCTGATACATTGATAGAAAATTCTTTGAATAGTTATAATATAAAAAATCTGCATAAACTATAACATTTACTATTATATATGTAACAGTAAAATAAATGTAAGCAAATTTATTTTTCTTATTAATTATTGGGCACATTATAAGCATAGATGCTAATATTGTATATAAAATAACATCTTTACTAAATTCAAGTTCTAAACTATTGCTTATGAAAAAAGATTTGTATAATAATAAAATTATTCCAAATATAAATAATAAATTATTTGGTAAAAATTTCATTATTTTATTAGGTTCTTTTTCTTTAAATCTTCTACCTTTACTTTTATTTCTTATATTTTTTTCATTTGTTGTATCATTTTTTACTGCTTCCATTTGTACTCCCAATTTTAAAATTGTTGCTATTTTTTCTTCATCTTTCTTTATTTTACCACATTTTTTGGGATATTTCAAATATATATAACGATTTTATTTTTCTACAAACGGTTTTATATCTTGTGGGAATTAATAGTATCCTCATATCTTTATCATTTTTTCTATTCTTTTGTTGTTATATGTACATTTTCTATTTCTGTTTTTAATTCTCTTTGAACTATATTTTGTATTTGTGCAACTTGCTCTGCTGCAAGTTCTTTTCCCTTTATTATTACATTTATGCTTGGATCATTTATAAATACTACTGAATTTGCAAATCCCTTTGTTTGTAATAAATTTTCTACTATCATAATTGCACTTTTCTTATCATTAATATTTTTTATTTCGTTTTCTGCAATTCCTTTTTGTTCTGATGCTATTTTTTCATTTTCTAAAATTCCTTTATATGTTTCTAACATTTGTGAATACATAGAATCTCTTTCTAATTTTGATTTTGTAAAATAATCATCCTTTATGTTGCTACTTGTTTCTTGTATTGTATTATCTGCTATATTACTACTTTCTGTTATTTCATTTTCAGAAGTATTATTTATTTCTTCTATCTGATTTTCATCTTCTTTTTCCTCTATTTGATTCTCTTCTTCATTTATTACTTCATTATTTGTTTGTTCATTTTCTATTATATTTGTACTTACTAATTGTGCATCTCCCAATTGTGCAAGTAATGTATTTTCATTTTCTTGATTATTAGTATAATTCATGTATCCTGCTGTCATAAGCATAAGTGCTAAAGTAAGTATTACCACTTGGTTCTTTTTTATTATCTTTCCAATTCCAATTTCTTTTAACTTATTTTCAAATTTCATTTTCATAAAATCTCTTTCCTTTCTTATTAATTACTCATTTTAAAAACTTGTATTTTATGTGTAGCAAGACCTGTTGCTGCTTCTACTGCTTGAATTATACTTGCTCTTATTTCACTACTATCTGCACCTTGTGCTGTTATTATTGCTCCTTCTATTTTTGGACTTATAATGCTTTGTGTTACTGGTTCTTTATTTCCACTACTGTCTTCTTTATATATAACTTCTCTTTGGCTATCCTCTTCTGATATTGTTCTACTTCCACCAGTGTTGTCTGTTTCTGTCGTATTGCTTCCTTTCGTATTTTCATTATATATAGGCATATATTTACTTGTTTCAGAATATGTAAGCATTACTTTTACTTTTCCAACTCCTTCTATATTTGATAATATATTGGCTAATTTATTTTCTGTTTCATCTGAAGTTGTCTGATTTGCAACTTGTATTGTTTCATTTGTTACTGCATCTGATTTTGGTACCGACTCTTTCTTTTCTGTTTTATTACCATTCCATATATAATTAATGGCAACTATAGTTACTATTAAAATTATTACAAATACTACTATATTTTCTATTTTCTTTTTGTTATTTCCATCTTCCTTAGAAAACATCTTTTTTAATTTCTCTATAAACATCTTTACCTCTTTTCTTTAAGTGATATTTTCACTTAATTTATGCTTATGTTTGTTTCTTTAACATCGTATGTTTCACTTAAATATTTCTTGAGTTCAATTTTTTCATTATTAGATATATCCTTTTCTTTTTGTTTTTTTGTAGAATCACTGCCAATTTGTATTTCATTTATTACTATTTTATTTACTGCATCATCATCTTCTTCGATTTTATAAACATTACTTACTTTTATATTTTCTACCTCATAATTTTCATTTGTCTTTAATTCTACTAATGTACATTCATATCCTCTATTTTTTAATTTTACTGTAATATCTTGTTTTAAGTTACTAACATATATTTCATTGATATTCTCTTGAGTATTTGTTTCAACTTTATTTGTATTTTTATTTATATCTATATTGTATTTACTTAAGTCTATATCTATATTTTTTCCAACTACTGGACTTATTACTGTAAAAAGTACATATATTCCAATCACAACTTTAATATATTTTTTGTTTTTACCTTCTGGAATGAGCATTTGTATTATTACACCAATTATTACTGCAAATATTATTTGCTGTGCCCATGAACTAATAAAAGAAATCATTCTTTTTCTCCTCTCTAGTTGTACATAAGTCCACTATTAGATATTTTCATTACAATTGCTATACCTATGATTAATAATGCTGTTATTCCAAACATAACTGCTAAAAATATTTTAAATGTTCCTCCCATTTGTTCCATTACTCCTACTATTTTCTTATCTGCTATTGGCTCACATAGTGCTGCTCCTAAATAATATGTTATTGTAAGAATAGCCAGTTCTAAAATTGGTTTTATGCAAATTGATATTATTACTATAATTCCTACTACTCCTACAGCATTTTTTATTATATTGCTACATCCCATAATTGTATTTACAGCATCTCCTAAAATACTTCCTATTACTGGTACTACTGATGATACTGCTGTTTTTGCTGCTTTTGCTGTTACACCATCTACACTTGCAGTTAATGTTCCCTCTAATGAAGTAACACTTACAAATAATGTGAAAATAGTACCTAATACCCATACCATACTAGAACTTAAAAATTTAGAAAGCTTTCCTACTTGTACTTGTTCTGATATTTTTGAAATTATGCCTAATGCTGTTGAGACTAATATTATTGGTATTAGTATATTAGTTACAAAATTGCTTATAAATGTAATTAATAAAAGTAAAATTGGTTGTATCATACTAGAAGATACTACATTACCTGTGGTTATCATGAGTGTCATCATAAGTGGTATTAATGAGTTGGCAAATCCAGTTAAATTTTGAAGTGATGTTTTCATTTCTGAAATGATACTAGAAAAGTTTGCCATTATTAATGTAACAATTAATATATATTCTATGTAATAGGCTATTTTTGAAACATTTTCGTTTCCTAAGTTTTCACTAATTGATTTTAATACACTATGTATAATTACAATAATAATTACACTTGTAACTGTTTTTAATGCCGTAGATATATTTTTTCCTAAAAGTTTTAATATAATATTTATTATTTTAGAATTATCTAAATTTCCACTTATTGCATCCGTAAATACATTGTTTAAATCTAAGTCTCCAAATGCTTCTTCTGTATATTTCTTAGTATCTGATAAAAATGATGATATTCCCAATGAATCTACTTGTGATGATACTAAGCTTTCTGAATCATTTACTCCTTTTACTGTAGGAGAAATAGAATATGTAATTAGTGCAACTAAAAGAAAAATCCAATACTTTTTCATGCTTGTCCTTTCTAATATAGTATTTTATGTTAAGGTAATATTTTTACAACTGTATCAACTAATGCACTTATAATTGGAATAGATAACGATATTATTAAAATTTTTCCTCCAACATCTACTTTACTTGCAATTGCACTTTCTCCTGAATCTTTACATATACTTACTGCAAATTCTGTAAGTATTGCTATACCTGTTATTTTTATAAGTATTATTAAAAAATTATTATTAATGTTAGTTTTGTTAGCTATACTTTTTATCATATCTACTATACTTGACAAAGTGTCTGATACTAATGCTAATATTAGTACACCTGCAAGTATTGATGCATATATTGCAAATTCAGGCCTATATTGCTTTAAAATAACTATTATAATTATGGCTATAAAAGCTATACCAATAATTTTTATTATATCCATTTTTCTTTTGTTCCTTCCTATAAAGCTTATAAATTAAACATTGTCCTAACTGTAGAAAATAAGGAACTCACTTCTTTTATTACCATAGTAAGAACTATTATTAGACCTGCTAATGTTGTCATCATAGCTTGATCTTCCCTACCAGCTCTTACTAATACTTGATATAATACTGCTACTAATATTCCTATTGCAGCAATTTTAAATAATAAATCTATATTCATAAATTTTCTCCTTTATATCAATATTATTACTAATGCAAGGCCTACTGTAGCACCAAGTGTTTTATATAATTTTTCATTTTTTGCTTTTTCTTTTTCTGCATCATTTATTTGTACTTCTAAAAATTTATTAGTTAATCTTATCTCGCTAACTTGTCCATCTATGTCTGTTCTTCCTAACATTTTAGCCAAACCTTTTATAACATCTATATCTTCTTTTAAGAAACTTGTATTTGAATTATTTATTGCATCTTCCCATGCCTCTCCTGCTGATATATTTTCCATCTTTTTAGAAGCTTCATAAAAAATACTTCCTATATTTAATTTTAATTTTTTAGATATCTCTTCAAATACATCTGGAATAGGCTCATAAGTAAATTTAATTTTTTCTTCAAAAAAATTAAATCCTTTTCTCATTTCTTTTAAGTCTCTTACTCTGTTTGCATATTTCTTAGATATTAATACCCCTATGTAACTTGTACCAAATAAAATCATACCTAAAATTATGC
>CAMSMU010000001.1 GCA_947061115.1 uncultured Clostridium sp. | reverse complement strand
TATAGAGCAACAATATCTGCCAGATAAAATGATTGGTACAAAATATTTTGTACCAGATGAAAATATAGATACAAGTAACTTTGGAAAAATTAATTAGAAAATGATCACGTGCCAAATTTTATTATATAAAATTTATGTATATTGATTTATATTAGGAAAGTTTGGAGAGCTTTCCGATAATATAAAAAATGGAAAAGGACACAAAAGCAAGAGCTTAAGTGTCCTATTTACCACTGAAGAGTATTAAGTTTTTTCAAAGCAATTGGTATATTTGAGAAATTATAAAAGTTCCTTTTTTGAAAATTGTTCTCTACATTTAAGAGAGCATGTTTCTTTCCATTTTAAATTAAATTGAAAGCTCACATTCAAAAAGAAATTTAAGGTCAAAATATCCAAAAATCAGTAATATAGGAATTATAAAGTAGTCAAGCAGGAAATGATCTTCAAATGGATTCTTATACAGTTCTATAAACCAAATAATCACTATTATGGCTATCACTGAAAGAATCGAAATTCCCACAACAAATTCTCCAATACTACATTTCATTTGCTCTTCCTGAAAAAACTTTTTTTCATCATTATTCATGCGTAATCCTCCTGTATGCTTAGTGCATAGCTTGATTGTTTACATGTTACATATATAATTATAGCATAATTTACATAAATTAGCAATTAAAATGAAATAATAGTAGACTACAAAATAAATACTATACATATTTATACTTGATTTTTATAGGAAAATGATGTAAAATTATTATATTATAATGAATATTTTTTAAATAAGGAGGAAATAATAATGGCAGCAGTATATTCGGCAGGTGATTTCAGAAATGGAACAACATTCGAGATGGATGGAAATGTATATAGAGTAGTAGAATTTCAACATGTTAAACCAGGAAAGGGATCAGCATTTGTTAGAACAAAAATTAAAAATGTTATAACAGGTGGTGTAGTAGAAAAAACTTTTAACCCTTCAGAAAAATTTCAAGCAGCAGCTATTGAGAAAAAGGAAATGCAATATTTATATGAAGATAGCGGGTTATATTACTTTATGGATAATGAAACATATGAACAAATACCATTAAATAGCGAGCAATTGGGAGATAGCTTAAAATTTTTAAAGGAAAATATGGATGTAAAAGTTTTATCATATAAAGGAAAGGTTTTCTCAATTGAACCACCAATGTTTATAGAATTAGAAGTTACATATACAGAACCTGGATTTGCAGGTAATACAACAACAACATCTGGAAAACCAGCTACATTAGAAAATGGATATGAATTAACTGTTCCAATGTTTATAAATATAGGAGATATTGTAAAAATAGATACCAGAACAGGGGAATACATGGAAAGAGTTTAATAGAAAGGGAGATATATGGCAGAGTTAAGTAAAAATTATAAAAAAATAGTTTCTGAAATAGAAGAAAAAATTAAAGATCCTAAAGAACTTGAATTTATAAAAGGAAAAATTTCAGAGTTAACTATAATGTTTATGGATACAATTGATAATCTAGTAGAATCTAATGAAAAAGGTAAAAAACTAGAAAGAAAAATAGATATAATCCAAAATTCATTAGAAAAAATAGAGCAAGACATATATATACAAGATGATGAAGATGAAGAAGACGATTGTGAATGTGAATTTTGCGGTGATCATATGCATGACAATGATTATGAATTTGAAATACTTTGTCCATATTGTGATTATGAATTTATTACAGGAAAAGAGACTGATTTGAAAAAAGAAATAGAATGTCCAAATTGCCATAATTTAATTGAATTAGATTGGGAAGAAAGTTGCAGTGGAGAATGCAATGAATGTAAAAATCATTGCTATACAGAAGATACGCAAAAAGAACTAAAGGTCAGTGAAAATCAAGATAATGAATATAAATATACAGAAGGCGATTTAGACGATAATGACAAAGAAGAAAATAAAAAAGAAGATAATGAAGATGACATGTAATATGTTATGAAAAATAATCTAATGGATTGACGGCAATGCCGTCTTTTTTTATTGTTAAATGCAAGTGAGATCCAGTTGTAGCACCATTTGTAGGATTACCATTTGAATCTTTATATGGATTGTTGTAAATTCCATAAACATTTTTAGGGCCAACGTAACCAATTAATTGCCCTTTTTCTACATACTGATTTTTTGTTACTATATAATTAGGAGATAGATGGCAATAGGAAATTGAAATTGAGGGAAAATCATCTAATTCTAAAACGATTGTATATCCACCACCAGCGCCCCAACTGGCAAAAGTAATAGTACCACTTTCTATTGCGTATATATTAGTGTTTTCAGAAGCGGGCACATCTATTCCAGAATGATAACTAGATGCACCAGCAGTAGGAGAATTTCTCTTTCCAAAATATGATGATATATATGTGTAACCAGGTATAGGCCAAAAGAAACCATCACCAGATAAAATCAATTGCTGATTATATTCATCAGAATATAATGAATTATTTGAATAAAAAAGTGGAATGAAAAATATACAGATTAGTAAAACGATAAAAATAATAGATATAAAATATTTATTAAAGTTTTTTAACATTGAATCTCCAAACTTTTAAAGCCCCTTAATAATTAGAAGAATTTTAACATAGAATGGAAATTAAGTCAATTGATTATGAACAAATAGATATACAGAATGTAAGTATATTACAATCGCTTGACCTTGTTGTCACACAGCTTCCTATGTACAAGAAAATCTTCGATTTTCTGCACAATTGCATGAAGCTTGCTTTAAGTCGCACTTCGCCTAGACGGCTACGTTTGATCGCCTATACGGTCTACGCTTATGCAATATATTTACATTTTGAATTTTAGAAAATATTTCTTTAATATTGATAATTTTATTTTATTTGTATATAATCATAAAAGTAGGAGGAGATATGAAAAAAAATCAAAGAGGAAGTAGTATCATACTATTTATTTTAATTGTACTGATCTTAATAGTAGCATATATAATTTATGATTTATATGTTAATAATGATGAAAATAGTATAGACTATGCTAAATATTATCATGAAAATGTAGAAAACACAGAAAATGAAGCAAAGGGTTATTATTACAATCAATTAGAAGAACCATCAAAAATAATGTATACTTCAATTTTGGCTAACTTAGATTTGTTGAAAAATGGAAATGAAAAAATATTATTCCCATCAGAATTAGAAAAAAGTATAAAAGAAACAGGTAATGAAGAGGAAAACTACTTTCAATCAGCATGGGATGCATTATCATTAGACAATTTAGAGTTATTTTATATAGATACAAATAAATTATCGTTATCAACTAAGAAAATGACTTTATTAGCGTATAAATCATCTGAATACACATTAGAACCTAGAGAAGAAGCAACATATTATAGTGAAAGTTTTACTAATAGAGATCAAATAGAAGATGCCTTAAATAAAATTAATAATATAGCTGATGATATAATATCTAATGCAAGTGGAACAGTGTATGATAAAGTAAAATATGTACATGATTGGATTGTTGATAACATATCATATGACACTACTAATAATGGAAAAAATAAGGATAATATATATGGAACATTTGTAGATAAAAGTGTTGTTTGTGAAGGCTATGCAGAAGCTTTTAAATATTTATTAGACAAATTAAATATTCCATGTATATTAGTATATGGAACAGGATTTGATAATACAGGTAACAGTGAAGCACATGCATGGAATTATGTAAAAATGCCAGATAATAAATGGTATGCAGTAGATGTTACATGGGATGATCCAATATATGTAGGTATGCCTAGTGCATTTCAACTTAATACACGTAAATATGAAAACTTTTTAAAAGGCTCTGAAGACTTTTTAAAAACACATGTGGAAGATGGCGATGTTTCTGGAACAGGACAAAAATTCAAATATCCTGAGCTATCTAAAATAGATTATAAATAATTTTGCATATCAGATTATTAAAAAATCTCAATCTAATATAGATTGGGATTTTTCATATTATAATATATTTTTATTATACAAAATTACAAAGCAAATAAATTATATATAAATAAAAGATTATTAATTTTCAGAACTTAATAATTTAGGCCCTATGCTAGTAATTGTACCAGCACCTTGTGTAATAATAATGTCATTAGGCTTAGCATTTCTTTTTATAAAATCAATAATATCATCAAAATTAGGTATATAATATGCTTTTCTACCAAGTTTATCTATTTTATCTACAATATCTTTAGATGAAACATCATAAGTATTAGTTTCTCTAGCAGCATATATATCAGTAACTACAATATTGTCAAAATTAGTTAAACATTTTGCAAAATCATCTAAAAGTTCTTTAGTCCTACTATAAGTATGAGGCTGGAATATTACCCAAGAATGATTATATTGTTTTTTCTTTAAAGCATCTGCTACAGCAGTGATTTCAGTAGGATGGTGTCCATAATCATCATATATTTTTACATCATTAAATTCGCCAATATATTCAAATCTTCTACTAGCACCTTTATATTTTAACAAAGCATTTTTTATATCATTTTTATCAATACCAAATTCATCACAAAGTGCAATACAAGAAAGCGCATTGAAAACATTATGCTTTCCAGGTATAGACAATTTCATAGTTTTATAAAAATTATTATTATGATATACATCAAAAGAAGGATATCCGTTTTTGTCAAAAGAGATATTTCTAGCAACAAAATTTGCATTTTGAGCATTAATACCAAAAGTTATACTTTTAGCTTTTGTATACTGAGATAAATGTGAACAATTTTCATCATCAGCATTATATACTAAAATTCCATCATCTGGTAATAGTTTAACATATTTAACAAATGAAGATTTTACATTATCTAATGTACCATAATAATCTAAATGATCATTATCTATATTAAGTATTATTTCAGCTTTTGGATGGAACTTCAAAAAACTTTCAACATATTCACAAGCTTCAATAATAAAGAAATCACTATTTCCAACTCTATAATTACCATGAATTGCATCTAAACTAGCACCTATTTGTATAGATGGATCTTTTCTAGCCTCTAGAAAACACATAGAAACCATAGAAGTAGTAGAAGATTTACCATGTGTACCAGATACACATATAGTATTTCTGTAATACTTAGTAATTTCTCCTAAAAAGTCAGCTCTCTCAACAATAGGTATACCAAGTTCATTAGCTTTAACCAATTCAACGTCATCTAATTTAATTGCAGCAGAATAAACTACAAGGTCGCATTTTGACAAATCTTCTAAATTGTGACCAATTGCTACTGGAATACCATGACTTATTAATCTATCTATAACATCAGAAGATGCCATATCTGACCCTGCAACTTTAAAACCTTTACTCTTTAGTATTTCTGCGATGCCACTCATACTGACACCACCAATTCCTATCATATATATATTTTTGTATCTTTTTAAATCTTGAAAGCTTAACAACTAATTCACTCTCCTTAATAAGTATTATATAATTATTTATGTATTATATTACAGTATGTGAAAAAAAACAATACATCAAAGAATATAAAATTAAAAAAAATTGTAAAAATAAGAAGGAAAATAGAAATTCTTATCGAATATATATAATAGTATAATAATATACTAAAATTTATAACTTTGGAAGGAGATTACATATTATGGAAATCACAGACGTTAGATTAAGAAAGCTAAACTCAGACAACAAGCTAAAAGCTGTTGCATCTGTTACATTTGATAATGAATTCGTTGTACACGAAATTAAAGTTATCAAAAATCCTGAAGGAGTATTATTTATTGCTATGCCTAGCAAAAAGATTAAGAGCACTGGAGAACATAAGGATATAGCACATCCTATAAATCCTGCTACTAGAGAAAAAATCCAAAAAGCTATATTAGAAGTATACAATAATACCCCTGAACCTGAAGCAAAAGAAGACGCTCCAGTTTCAGCAGAATAATAAATAAGCTCCTCTAAAGAGGAGTTTTTATATTATAGGAAAGTTTTATGAACTTTCCTATAATAATGTTAGAATAAAAATAAATATTTTGAATAAATTTAAATGAGTAAAATATAGAGTAGGAAGGAAGTTTTAAATGAGAAACATATTATATGCAGTAATTTACGGATTAATAGAAGGTATTACAGAATGGTTACCTATAAGTAGTACAGGACATTTAATATTAGCAGAAAATTTTTTTAAATTTGAAGGATTGTCAGAAAATTTTTTTGATATGTTTGATGTAGTTATACAATTAGGTGCTATATTAGCAGTAGTAGTATTGTATTTTAAAAATATATGGCCAGTGAAGATTAAAGAAAGAAAAACAGTGTTTGACAAAAAAATATTAATATTATGGTGTAAAATACTTGTATCATGTGTACCAGCAGCAATTATTGGTCTATTATTTGATGATATATTAAATAAATACCTATATAATTCGTGGGTAGTAGCAACAATGCTTATATTAGTTGGTATAGCATTTATTATAATTGAAAATAATCAAAAAAATAAAAAGAAAAGAGTAGAAGATATAACAAAACTTACTTATAGAGATGCTATAATTATAGGACTATTTCAAGTTATAGCAGCAGTTTTTCCTGGAACATCACGTTCAGGAGCAACAATAATAGGTGCTTTATTAATAGGAATATCTAGAACAGTAGCAGCAGAGTATACATTTTATTTAGCTATACCAGTAATGTTTGGAGCTAGTCTTTTAAAGGTACTAAAATTTGGACTAAATTTTACAAGTATGGAATTAGCAGTACTTGTAATAGGTATGATAATAGCATTTGTAGTTTCAATGTTTATAATTAAATTCTTAATGAACTACATTAAAAAACATGACTTCAAAGTGTTTGGATGGTATAGGATTATATTAGGAATTATCGTTTTAGTTTTTTTAGGTATTATTTAGTATAGCTAATCTTACAAATAAAAAATATATAACAAAAGATAAGCAGCGAAATTTGCATCAAGAAAGGAATGTATTCATATGGGAATAGCGGAAGTATTTTTTATGAGTATAGGATTAGGAATGGATGCCTTTGCTGTTTCTATATGCAAAGGACTATCAATGCTTAAAATGAACTGGAAAAAGGCAATAATAATAGCTTTATACTTTGGAATATTTCAAGCATTAATGCCATTTATAGGATATTTAATAGGAAAGAACTTTAGTGATGCAATAATGTCTATAGATCATTGGATAGCTTTTATATTGTTGACATCAATAGGTGTAAATATGATATTAGGCTCTTTAAAAGAAGAACAAAATGAAGATGATAGTGTAAACTTTAGAAATATGATAGTATTAGCAATTGCAACAAGTATAGATGCTTTAGCAGTAGGTCTTACATTTGCATTTTTAAGAATAGATATACTAAATCCAATAATATCAATAGGTATTATAACATTTACTTTATCATTAATAGGAGTTAAAATAGGAAATATATTTGGAGAAAAATATAAAGGCAAATCTGAAATATTAGGTGGAGTAATATTAATAATAATAGCGATAAAAATATTATTAGAGCATATATTGTAAAGATTAAGTAATATATGGTATAATAAATATAATATTAAAAAGGAAAAAACAAATGAAAAACGTGAAAATGCTTGATACTGTATATATATATATATATCGTAAGGTATAATAAAATAAAATTACGTAAACATAGAAAACTATGTCTTATTAGAAGAATCTAAAAGACATAGTTTTTTGTGTAAATAAAACTCAACCAAAGGGGACAGTCAATATTGGTTGAAAATCTGCAAAAGTATTGATATGAAAAGAAAATAAGAGTAATTGCCAAGAGGGATGTAGCAATTTGGCAAAAGATATAGAATTATAGAAAGTTGCTAAATTTAATAATAGTAATACTAATAAAAATAAATTTAATAAAGTAAATGAAATGAAGGAGGTAAATATAATGATAAAAAAATCAAATAATACCAAAAATGACTATAGGAGAAACCTTTGGGCACCTAAAGGAATAACATTAATAGCATTAGTTGTAACAATAATAGTGCTATTAATATTAGCAGGAATAGCATTAAATTTAACAGTAGGAAATAATGGACTATTTATTAGAGCAAAATCAGCAAAAAAACAATATGAACAAGCAGAAATAAAAGAACAATTAGAAACGCAAATAACATCTTTAATAATAGATTCAAAAAGTGCAGGAAAAGACTTAAGTATGAATGAGATTGCAAATGAGATAGACAAAATAGGAGAAGTTCAAACAATAGAAGAAGATATGATAGAAGGTGAATATAAAGATTATAGTTTTACTATAACTGAGGATGGAAATGTATCAGTAGGTGAAAAAATAACTGGTATAAAGCCAACAGCTGAAATAAATATATTAACAGAAGGAAAAGGTGTAGATAAAGTAGAACTACAGGTAATAGCAAGTACTGAAGAAGGAGAAATAGCATCAGTGGAGCCAATAAATGGAGCAATACTAAAAACAGAAAATAGTGTTTCAGATAAAATATATGAAGTAACAAGTAATGGAGTATACAAATTTAGAATAACAGGAACAAATGGAAGAACAGCAGTAAGTAAAAAGACAGTTAATAGTATACTTGTAGAAATGGAAGCAGAGTCGATATTTGAGGGACTAAGTAGAATGAATACTGGTGGATTAATAGCAATGAAAATAAAAGGAAAAACTAGTAGTGGATCAGAAGAAGAAATTACATATAGATTAAATGTTATACATAAAGATGGAAATTTGGAATTAAATGCAGAAGAAACTGAAGAACAAATAGAGGAACTAAAAACAGAAGGGATAACATTAGATAAGACAAATAAAATATATTCGTTTGGAAATCAAGAAGATGTAGGAACAGCAAGTACATATGCTCAAAACACAGTAGTACTAAAAGTAAATGGAAACTTAACAATAAATGAAGGAGTAACAGCAACAGCATTAGGTGGTAGTTATGGAGGACCAAAGGGATTAATTATTTATTGTACAGGAACAGTAACAAATAGTGGAACAATAAATATGACAGCAAGAGGAGCAAAAGCAATAGGAGAAAATGTATATTTACTAAAAAATAAAAATACCGAAGGTTCTTTTGAATATGTGCCTGCAATTGGAGCTGCTGGAGCAGGAGGTAGAACTAGTACACCTGTAAATAAATTGACAGGAAATACAGGTGGCACTGGAACTAATAGACAAACTGGTGGCGGAGCTTCAGGAGGAGCGATAGCATGGAGAACAGATACTAGGGCATCATCTGGATCAGGATCAGCTGGAACTTCTTATTCAGGAGGAACAGGAGGTGGAGGAGGACAAACGGCCTCAAATTATCCTTATAATAGATCACGGATCAGCTGGAGCTTCCAATGGAGGAGCAGGAGGAGCAGGAGGAAATGCGTCAGCTGGAGCAGGAAATCCTTCTGGTGGAACAGGTGGACTGTTAGTAATATATGCTAAAAACTTTAAAAATAATGTAAATATTTTATCTAATGGATCGCAATCAGGTGGAGGAGCTGTTAGAGGAGGAGCATCAGGCGGAGGATCAATTAATATTTTCTATTTGGAAAATTACGAAAATAATGGAACAATAAATGCAGATGGACCAGCTTCTTCAAATGGTGGAACAGGTGGAAAAGGAACAGTTACAGCAGGAAAAATATCTAATGGAACCTTCATACAAGATACATAAAAACAAGAAATTTAATGTGCCAAGATTGACAGAGCAATTTGTCACTTATAAGTAAAAGTGGTCAGATTTAAGTTAATCCCAACAATTTTTAAAACTACTAAAATACATTAAGCTAGAAATCAATATTGTTAAAATTAATAACAAAATTTTATATTTTTATGTTAAAAAATCAATAAAAAATATTATTGTAATATATATCAAAAAGACCAATTTTATAAAATTATAAAAAATGCTTTAAACCTATAAAATAAGTTTAAAGCATTTTCTACATGTGGCAAGCCACTTTTTTATTTATCATCTTTACTTTTAAGCATATCAGCTGCTGCACCAATGGCACCTAATGTAGATGTAGCATCAAAAGGTATAAATACCTTGTTAGCCTCACCATTTGCAACATCTTTTAATGCTTCTAAAGATTTTAATTGAACTAGCTTATCATCTGGATTTGCTTTCATCATTGCTCCATAAACAACTTTTATTTCATCAGCTTTGGCATTAGCAACTTTACGTATAGCTTCAGCCTCACCAGTAGCCCTTCTAATTTTAGATTCTTTATCAGCTTCTGCTTGTAATATAGCAGACTCTTTTTCACCTTGAGCTTTTAATATTGCTGCTTGTCTTTCACCTTCAGCTTGAAGTATAGAAGCTCTTTTATTTCTTTCTGCATTCATTTGTTTTTCCATTGCATCACGTATATCTGGTGGAGGAGTTATATTTTGTATTTCAACTCTATCTATTTTACAACCCCATCTATCAGTTGCTTCATCTAATATGGCTCTTAATTTATCATTAATTGCATCTCTAGATGTAAAAGTAGAATCAAGGTCCATTTTACCAACAATATCACGAATTGTTGTTATTGAAAGATATTCAATACCTTTTTTTAAACTTTGAATTTCATATACTGCTTTAGCTGGATCTAAAATTCTGTAGAAAACAACTGTATCTATAGTAATAGTAACATTATCTTTAGTAATAACATCTTGAGGTGGTACATCCATTGTTTGTTGTTTTAAACTAACAACACTACGAACATGATCAACAAATGGAATTATAACTGTAAGACCTGCATCAGCTACTTTATGAAACTTACCAAGTCTTTCAATAATATATACCTCAGATTGTTTAACTATTTTTAAACTTAAAAATGCTAAAATAATTAGAATGATTAGTATTACGATTAAAATCCACATAAAAAATACCTCCTAAATTTAATCACTATTCTAATTATATCATAAATATTGCAAAAAATAAAGACTTTTCTATTGAAAACTTGAGAATATATATATATAATCATGATAAATTATAAAGTTATATATTTTGAATAAAAAGGAAAAATAATAATGAAAAACATATTAAGAATTATATTTTTAATTTTAATAATACTAACTTCTCTTATAATATTTGGATTTTCAGCACAAAATGGAGAAAAATCAGGAAGCTTAAGTAAAACAATGATTACGAAAATAGCAGATATTATAAAAATAGATGAAAATAAAAAAGAAAGTTTTATATTAAAAGGAGAAGGAATTATTAGAAAATTAGCTCACTTTACCATATACACTTCATTAGGAATTTGGTCAATGGCATTTATTTCAACATTTAATATAAAACAATTAAATAGAATAATATATACTACAATATGGGGAATAATATATGCAGGAACAGACGAAATTCATCAATTATTTGTAAGTGGAAGAAATGGAAGTATACTAGATGTGATATTAGATACAACTGGTGTAATTTTTGGAATATGTATAGTAGTTATAATTTTAAAAATTAAAGATAAAATAAAGTTGAAAAATAGAAAAGCTTAGTATAAAATATATGATGAATTAATGAGTAAAAATCAATTATAAATTTAAATAAATAGCATAAACAAAGGAGATATTATGATTAAAAAAGAAAATGGAATAACGTTAATTTCACTTGTTGTAACAATAATATTGATGATGATTTTATCGTCAATCGTTTTGATTGCAGATACAGATAATAATGATGCAATAAAAATAGCTAATGATAAAAAAACAGAAATAGAATTATTAACTATTAAAGAAAAAATAAAATCGGAATTAGCTGAGAATCCTCCTAAAACCAGAGAAGAATTGATAAATGCATTAAGAAAATATGGAGAGATAGTAGATGAAGATAATAATACAACAGCAAAAATTATAACTAATGAGGGCAAATATGAGATTTATATTAGAAATATTTGGAATGTTGATGTTTTAAAAGTTAAATAAAAATTACAAATATTACAAAAATATTAAAAAAAAGTAATAATATATATAAATATTGTCTTTATTACTACTTTATTATAAAATATATAAGAATGTTAATTAGTAAAAATAGATGTTAAGGAGGGATTTTGTTATGGCAACAATGAATCCATTAGAAAGAAAAGCACGTAACTCTTTTATAAAAGGGTTAGCAATAGCAGGTGTAATAGGTATAATTGGAATAGTAATTTTAGTTATCCAATTAATAAATATAAAAGGAGCAGAAAAACAAAGACTAGATACACAAAAAAATGTATCAGTTTTAGCTCAACCAGTAAGATCAGGTGATATAATAACTATAGACATGATTAAAACCATAAAAGCTGATGCAACTATAGTTCCAAGTGATATTTTAACAAGCACTATGTTTGATCAAATTGCATATGATGAAGCTGGAAATGAAAGGAAAGTTATTGCAAAAATAGATATTTCAGCTAATACTATAATAACAGCTAATATGTTAGATGCAGAAGAAAATATAAACACAAGTGATGTGAGAAAACAAGAGTATAATATGATTTCTTTGCCAGCAGATTTAGAAACTGGTGAGACAGTAGATGTTAGATTAAGAATGCCTGATGGAACAGATTACATAGTAGTATCTAAAAAGTTAGTTACAGTACTTGATGCAGGAGGAATAGCATCACTTAATACAATTTCACTAGATTTATCAGAAGGTGAAACTCTTATGATGAGTAATGCGATAGTAGAATCATATCAAATAGAAGGAAGTAAATTATATATTAATAAATATGTAGAGCCAGGTTTGCAAACAGGAGCTATAACAACATATATACCGAATGCAGATGTACAAAACTTAATTGCAAATAATCCTAATATTGTTACAACAGCAAAACAAGAATTAATAAATAGAATAAATTCACAAGGAAACTTAAATAGAGGTAATATAAATGATACACTAAGTGGTATATCTCAAGATGATAGAAATTCTGGTATAGAAACACAAACAACAACAGAAAAATCAACTCAAAGAGATGAAAGACAAAAATACTTAGATGGTATTAGTTAATAAAGGAAGGAAAAAAGTTGGAACAAATAAGTTTTATAGGTGTAAATGATAAAAAAGATTTGTTGCTAAATGTAGCAAAAACAATTACAAAACTAAATAAAAGAGTTCTTATAGTAGATGCAACATTAATGCAAAGATTAAGATATATAGTACCAAAAATATCATCTGTACCTACTTATGTAAGTGAATATGATGGGGTGGATGTAGCAGTTGGATTTATGGACCTTAGGAGTATTGCTAATTATTTAGGAAAGTCACAACTTGATTATGATTATATATTTATAGATACAGATAATCCAAGAACATTACAATCTTTCATGGCAATGAACTCTAAAATAAATTTTTTAGCAACTTCATATGATGAATTTGAAGTCCAAAAGATTTTAGAAATACTATCTACTTTTAGAGGACAAGTACAATTAACAAAATTAATAATATCAGCAGACATAAATAATAAACATGAAGAATATTTAAACCATATATTAGAAAATTTTCAAATAAACTGGTCTGATTATAAAGTACAATTTTCAGACACAGAGTCAGATAGAAAAGCAACATTAGTAAATCAACTAACAAAGCAAATAACATTTAAAAATTACACTTCAACATATAAAGATAGTTTGGAATATCTTACTTCACTTATATTAGAAGGAGTAGTTGAACAATCATTAATAAGGAAAGTTATAAGAAAAAAATAGGAAGGAAGAAAAATGTCTATAATAACATTTTTAAGTGAAGATTCAAAAGAAACTGGACAATCAATGTCAATATCAGCCACAGCAATTGCTATGGCTATTGAACATAATTATAAAATATTATTATTTTCAACAGACTTTTTGGACAAAACATTAGAAAACTGCTTTTGGAATATAAACAATAGAAAAACTGGCTTGTTTTCAAAAGCTAATGTAATGGATGTATCAAATGGATTAGAAGGATTAGTTAGAACTTTTGCAAGTAACAGAGCATCAAGCGAAGTAATCAGAAGCTATACTAAACCCGTACTAAAAGACAGATTAGACATTCTTCAAGCACCAAAGACAGTGAATTACAAAGAATATATATCAATATCACAATATTTTTCACAAATTGCAGATACTGCGAATCAAGATTACGATATAGTCATGATAGATATGAGTAAAAATATGCCTAGAGAAAGCAAAAACAAAATTTTAAATATATCAGATTTAGTAGTAGTAAACTTATTGCAAAATATGACTTCAATTAACAACTTTTTCAAGCTAAAGTCTGAAAATGAATTTTATAGAAGAAATAATGTATTACTTATGTTAGGAAAATATAATCCTGGTTCAAAATTCTCTAGCAAAAATGTCGCAAGATTATTAAGAGAAAAAAATATACCAATGGAAGTACCATATAATATTTTGTTTGCAGATGAATGTTCAGAAGGAAGAATTGTTGACTATATTTTAAAAGCGAATACATTAAAAGAATTTGATAACAAAGATACGTACTTTGTTAATACATTAAATAGCACAAAAGATTATTTAATATATAAAATGCAAGAGAAAATGAATGGACTTATATAATATTTATTATTTAAGCGTAGAGAGGAGCTAAATTATGTTTTTAAATCTAATTTTAATTATTGCTGTAATTGTAGTGGCGGCTTTAATTATTTTAAATAGAATAAGAAAAAATCAAAGCGCTAAAGTTGAAGAACAGGTTGTTGTTGATGATAAAACATATACTTTAGATATGATGATGCAATTTGTAAAGAAAAGATTAGATGAAATTACAAAAGTTAATTTATATGATTTAGGTCTTTCAGAAGAAGAATTGAAAAGAAGAAAAAGCAAGAAATATGAATTAAAAAAAGCATTAAAAGGTTGTACATATGGAGATGTAAATGATAAAAAATATGTAAAAGAGCTTATTTATGATTTACTTTCTAAGGAGTATGGTGTTGATGAAACAAATATATCAAAAGCAATACCTTTTGATGTACCATCACTACTTACTGCACAAGACAAATTTGACATATTAATATACATGTATAAAAAAGATTTTGGATATGAAGCATTAACACAAATTATAAAAAAATATGATTTAGCAAGGCTAAAATATACATCAGGAGATACAAAACCATCATATGTTATTACACCAGAAGAAATAAGTGAAATATATGAAAGAGAAAATTTTATATTAACATATGATGATAAGTTAAATGTAATAGTACAAAGAATATATCAAAAATATAAAGGATATAGTTCAATAGATGAAGTAAGAGACATGAATATTGATGGTATATCAGGTGGTGTATCAGGTATGCCAGAAAGCTTTTTAAGTCAAGTTGCACAAACAGATTCAAGCTATTTGTCACAAGTAATGGATCATAAAGTTCCAAGAGCATGTGATAGTATATGGATCTTTTTCCAAGGTAAATCTATAAGATTGGCATTTTTATCATTTGGAAATGAAGCAGAACTTAAAAGAGTATGTCAAAATATATATAAATACAATAATCCAGGACAATTATCAGATACTAATGGATATAAAATTAATGAAATGAAAGATGGATCTCGTGTAGTTGTTGTTAGACCAAGCTTTTCTGAATCATGGGCATTTTTCGTAAGAAAATTTGATGTTAAGCGTTCTACACTTGAACAGTGGTTTAAAGGAGAAGAAGGAAGTAGTGAAACTATAGAACTACTTAAATATCTGGTAAAAGGTGCAAGAATATTATCAATAACAGGTGAGCAAGGCTGTGGTAAAACAACAATGCTTATGGGTATGATAGAAAATATATATGAAACAATGAACATTCGTGTTCAAGAAACTGCATTTGAGTTACACTTGAGAAAAATATATCCAACTAGAAATATATTAACTTTTAGAGAAACAGAAACAATTTCAGGACAACAAGGTCTTGATGTACAAAAAAAGACAGATGGTTCTGTTAATATAATTGGTGAGGTTGCAACAGATCCAGTTGCATCATGGATGATACAAGCAGCACAAGTTGCATCTAAATTCACATTGTTTACACACCACGCAAAAACATTTCCAAACTTAGTAACAGCACTTCGTAACTCAATGCTTAGAACAGGTGTATTCACAAATGAAAAAACAGCAGAAGAACAAGTTGTACAAGTACTTAACTTTGATATACATTTAACAAAAGATTTTAAAGGAAAGAGATATGTTGAAAGAATAACAGAATGTATACCATTAGAAGATGTAAATGATTATACATACGAACATAGAAAAGAAAAAACTTTTGAAGGTAAATTTGAAAAATTTGTTGATAATACTACTAAATTTTTCACAAAAGAAACCAATAAAGAACTATACAAATATGTAAATATATTAGAATATCAAGATGGAAAATATGTTATGACAAATAAAATATCAAATACAAATCTAGAAGAAATGTCATTAAATATGGATGACACAGATGCTAAGGATTTTAGCCAATTTGTAGAAAAAGTATGGGGAAAGAAGCTAAAAGCTAGAGGATAGTAAATAAGGAGGTGATTTTAAATGTCAAATAATACTATATTATTGTTGTTAGGAATAGTAATGTTTTTATTCTTTGCAATAGTAGTAGCCTACCTTTTATTAAAGAAAAGAATGCAAAGTAGTGATGTTGCAAGAATAGAAAGTTTAAGAAAAGGAACACAAGAAAAAAGTTTTTCATCAGATGTTTTATATCAAAAATTGTATGTAAGATATTTAAAATTACCATTTTTAAGAAGATACTTATTAAAAATAAGAAGGAGATTATCAATAATAAATATAGATGATGAATTTTTAACAAGAATGCAATCATCTAAAATAATTACAAGAGCTTTACTAATTATTATACCAATTACAATAGCTGTAATAATGCTTACTCATTCAAATTTACTAATTATGATTATAATACTTGTATTTGAATTATTTATAATAGATACATTAGTTGATGGTATGGTAGACAAATTGGATAATAGTTTGCTTAATCAACAAATAGATTTTTTCTCAGCTATGAGACACTCATATCATGAAACAAACATGGTAGGAGAAGCAATATATCAAACTTCACAAGATGATGAACATATAGAAATTTCAAGACAAGCAGAAAAAATATATAATATATTAAATTCAGAAGATCCAGAAACTGAACTTGAAAAATATTATGATGTTGCACCAAATAACTACTTAAAGGAATTTGCAGGAATATCATATTTAACACAAGAATTTGGAGATAGAAAAGTAGATGGAGTATCACTATATTTAAAGAACTTAGATAATATAACTCAGGAAATGCAATTAGAAATATTGAAAAGAGATAAACTAAATTATACTTTTCAAAGTTTATCAGTAATAGCAATTATACCAATGATTTTATTAGAACCATTTAAATCATGGGCTTTAAGTAACTTCTCTTTTACGAAATCATTCTATAATGGAAAATTAGGAATGATTGTGCAAATTTTAGTATTATTAGCAACATTTATATGTTATTTATTAATAAGAAAATTGAAGGATAATGGTTCTATAAATATAAAAATGGAAGATAACCAAAATCCATGGCAAGCAAAGGTATATAAAATAAAACCTTTAAAAAGAATTGTAGATTTATTTATGCCTAGAGAGGGGACAGCAGATAGAAGAAAAATAAAAAAATCATTAAAAGATGCTGCTTCAAAACAAAAAATAGAATGGTTATATGTAAATAGAATTGTAGCAGCAATATCAGTATTTTGTGTTTCAATAGTAGTATTTACAATATTACATAAAATACAAATTAATTATATATATACAGAACCAACTACAAGCTACAATTTGATTGGAGAACTCGATGATAAAAGTTATAAAAAAGCTATGGAAACAACAAAAACACATAATTATTTCTTAGATATGTTTAGAGGAAAACTAAAAACAACACAATCAGATATAGAAAAAGCTATGCGTAACTCTAAATATTACAGAGATAGTGATGATGCAACAATAAAAACAAATTCAGAACAAATATATGAAAAATTAAAAACAGTAAATTCAGAATATTTAAAATGGTTCGAAGTATTATTAGCACTTGTATTTGCTTTAATAGGATATGCTACTCCTTTATTAATGCTTAAATTCCAAGTAATCATTAGGAAAATGTCAATGGAAGACGAAGTTATGCAATATCAAACGATAATACTAATGCTTATGAGACTTGAAAGAGTTGATGTTGAAATGATATTAGAATGGATGGCAAGATATGCAGATATATTCAAAGAGCCAATTAGTAGATGTTTAAATAACTATGAAAGTGGTGCATGGCAGTCTTTAGAAGAGATGAAAGAAGATATATCATTCCAACCATTAATTAGAATTATAGAAAGTTTACAAACAGCAGTTGAAAAAGTACCAATAAGAGAAGCATTTGATGAGCTAGATACAGATAGAGAATATTATCAAGAAAAGAGAAAAGAATCAAATGATAGATTAATATCAAAAAAAGGTATGATAGGAAGGGCAATAGGATTTGCTCCACTAATAGGAGTATTTGTAGGATATTTAATAGTACCTTTAGTAGTTATAGGATTAACAAGTATGACAACTTCATTTGATCAAATGTCAGCAATGTAAAAAATAGATATTAGTTCAATGTATAGAATGAACTAATGGAGGGAAAAATGGAAAATGCATCAAAAGCATTAATAATTGCAGGCGGAATGATGATTGCTATGATGATTATAGGACTTATTACATGGGGTTATTCTAATATAAGATCATATAAGCAAGTAGAAGCCGAAGCTGAAGAAAGAGAGCAAATAGTAGAATTTAATAAACAATTTGAAGCCTACAATAAGAAAACGGTAAGGGGATATCAGATGATATCTCTTGCTAATTTAGCAATAGATGTTAGTACAAGATATACAGAAGAAGAGGGATACAGACCAATAGAGATAAGAGCAATAATGAGTAAAAATGTTGATCTTCCAGGTGCTACAAATAATGAATTAATATCAGGAACTAAATATTATGATATGAGAAAATATGTAACTAATATTTATGATAAATTAAATGCTAATCAAAAAAATCAATTTAAACAATTTTATTTTGAATGCACAGATATATTTTACGATAATGATCAGGTATTAGGAACAGGTGGCTTAGGAAGAGTAATAAGAATGGTATTTAAGCAAGTAAAAGTAAAGGAATCAACATAAAAAATAGGAGGAGGAAAGCTAATGGAAAATGCATCAAAAGCACTAATAATTGCTGGAGAAATTTTAATTGGTGTGCTTATAATTTCATTAGCAAGTTATATAATTATACAATTCGGAACTTTCTCGAGAAACTTAAATATAAAAATGGAAGAAGCACAAATAGTGCAATTTAATGTAAAATTTACTAATTATGAAGGCAGAGCTAATATTAGTAGTCAAGAAATAGCTACTATTATAAATTTTGCAAAACAAAGAAATGAAGAATATAATGTAAGCCAAAATGATGAATTTTATATTGATGTTTGTATAGATGGAAATAGTGTATTAAATACTAATATAAATGAATATTTAGAAGAAAATAAAAATAATACTTATTATTATTGTAATTTAAAAAATGTAAAAATAATTAAAGATGGAGAGAATTTAAAGCTTACAGCAATTACTACAGATGAAGACATACTATATAATTTTAATACTCAGTTAGTAAATAAAATAAATTTTCATGAAATAAAAGGAGCAAACGCACAAGAATTTTCAAATGCATTGTTAGAAGCAAAAAATATTATATGGGATATAAAATAATGTTAATATAGCTATACAAATTATATAATTTTTTTGAAAAAACATTGCATAATTTTTTTACTAATGTTATAATGCAAAAGAGGAAAAATATGAAAAAACATTATATATACATTATATTTATAATTTTGACTATTTTAGCAATAAGTAGTATATCATATTTATATATTAATTATTTAAATAATAATAGACAAATTAATGAAAATAATAAAGAATACGTAGATCTTTATAATAAAGAAATATCAGGAAATAGTTTATCTACAATAATAAACAAAACATTAGATAAAAATTACAAAAATGATATAATTAAAGATGAAAATGGATATTATTTAAATAATGGGACAAACTCTATAATTATAGAAATAAAATTCACTGAAAGTGATAAAATATTTAAAATAGAGCAAATATCAAAAAATGGAATAGAAAAGTTTATAAGTTTATATTCCAATATAAAATTTAAATGTACAAATATAGAGTATCATACAAAAACAAATTTTGTTAGTTATCTGTATTTTGAACAAATATAAAGTTATTAATTTAGTCAATTATGGCTTGAAATAATAAAACATATAATCAAAGGAGGAAATTTTTATGGAGAATGCATCAAAAGCATTAATAATTGCAGGGTCAATCTTAATTTCAATTTTAATAGTAGGATTAGGGGTTATAATTTATAATAATGTATCAGGTATAGCATCAGGAGCAGGTTTAAGTGAACAAGAAATAACAATGCATAACTCACCATTTGAAGCATATTTTGGAGGTTCAGTTTCAGGAAGTAATGTAAAAGCATTATTAAGTAAAGTAACAGCTAATAATAATGCAGCAGGTGCTAATGATGAAGTCATAGGAAATAAAATTTATACAATTGATGAAAGTAATAATGCAGTAACTTCTTCTAGTATAAAGACAGGAAGAACTTATACAGTAAAATTAGCAGAGGGAGATGCTTATAGTGATGTCGATAATGACAACTCTACTTATTGGGCAAATGGATATATAAAAACAATAGTAATACAAGTAAACCAAAATAAACCAGGATCTACATCAGGTAGTGGTTCTTAATACCATTATAAAAGGTTGTGATAAATAAATGGAAAATGCGTCACATGCCATAAAAATGGCTTTTGCAATATTAGTATTTGTATCAGCATTATCTATAGCGATGTTTTCATTTTCAAAAGTAATGCAAACATCTTCTAAAATATTGGCTGATTCAGATGAAAGAGAATACTATGACAGATTAACATTAGATGAAACAGAATCAAGTGCTTGGAAATCATCAAGTAGAATAGTAGGAGTTGAAACAGTAATACCTACTTTATATAGATATTATAAAGAAGATTACACAGTAGTGTTTTATAGAGGTACAGGGTATAATAATACAAATGGCCAATTTAATAATATAGAGCCAATGACAATATATTATACTGAAACACCAGATAACTATTTAAGAAAATCATCTTTATTAATTAAAAGCGAAGGTGGAGGACGAGCAGTATTTGGTTTTGATAAACAAGATGAACAAGCAAGAAATGAACCATGGAATGCAACACAAGATACAGACTATGATTTTATAAAATCCTTTATAAATGGAATACAAACAAATAGATATTATACATCAAGGGTAAAAAGTCCTTATGATTCAAGGACATATCAAAAGGACACTACATATGGACCATACTATACAATTAGATTTAATGAATATGGATTTAAAGGTTTAGTTGGAAAAAAATATCAATTCGTAGAAAGATATGGGGAATACAATTACAATAATGTAGTAACAAAAGATTATACTGACGAAGATACAGATATTGCATCAAATATAGTATCATCAGTAGATATACTAGAAAATGGAGAAATAGTAAATAAGAAATCAGGAACTACAAAAAGAGTAATACAATATATTTATATAGTTAATTAAAGGAGGCAGATATGAGTGATACAGTAGTAACAGTAGTAGCAATATTTTTAGCAGCTATACTAATGTTCATTTTTCCACTAATGTCAACAGCAGATAATGTAGACAGTATTTCAAAACAAGCAGTAGAAGCTGCAACAACAGACTTTGTTGATGGAATTAGATCTACAGGAAAAATTACACAAGATAATTATGATAGTTTTGTACAAACAATAAGTTCTACAGGAAATAGCTTTGATGTAGATATGGAAGTGCAAGTACTAGATGATAATCCAGGAAAGAAAGTAACAGAAGCAGAATATACAAAAGTAGGAGAAAACTATTATTATAGTAAATTTACATCACAAATATTAGATGAGGTAAATTCAGATAATGGAGAAATGTATTTAAAACGTGGAGATCTTGTATCTGTAAGTGTTAAAAACCAAAATAGAACAATATCTACAATATTAAAAGATTTTATCTATCGTGTAACAGGAAACAATTCATCTACTGTAACAGCACGATCTAGCGGATTTGTAAATGTAAACGGAAAATAAATTAAAGGGAGTAGATAAAGATCTATTCCCATTTTTAAAGTTTATTTTATTTGTATTCTAAATTATAAATATATAT
Source organism: uncultured Clostridium sp. (assembly GCA_947061115.1). Lineage (GTDB taxonomy): Bacteria > Bacillota > Clostridia > TANB77 > CAG-508 > CAG-793. The sequence continues at coordinate 58,799 of CAMSMU010000001.1, read as the reverse complement.
TTTCAGGGCTCACCCCAACTACATAAAAAAGTCTAAATTAAATTGCTTAACGCTAGGGCTACAATTTAATTAATACTTTTTAACTTGTTGGTCCCCACCTTAATTTGCCCTTAAAAATATATATTTATAATTTAGAATAATAAAAAATACAATAAGAAAGGAAAGCAAATGAAAATACAGCATTTAGCAGTAGTATTTATAATTATAGTATTACCTATTTCTATAGTAGTATCACAATATGTTAATAATAATATACAAGTAGAAAAAAAGCAATCTGAGTATGATTCTATTTTACTTAGTTCTACAAATGATGCTGTTGAGGCTTTTCAAATGAATACATTAAGTAATGCCTATTCAACAATAAATGATTCAAAAATAAGAGATATATCTGCAGCAGTAAATTCATTTTATAATAGTTTAGCAACTGCATTCGGATCTTCAGGTTATAATATTCAAGATCTAAATGGATATATACCAGCACTGTTATTTACTATGTATGATGGTTACTATTTATATGGAGATTACCAAAATATAGTATCAATAGAGGAAGGAACACAAGTATATTCTACACAAAATTCAAATCAACTAGAAACAAGTAATGCAATAAAGCCATATATATATTATTCATGTGAATATAAAGGAGGGGCATCTTTTGATATAATAGTAAACTATACTTTAGATAACTATATAACAATAATGGGAAAAGATAATAATGGTAATATAGTAAATAGATCAGGTTATTTTATAAATCCTGCCACAGTAACAAATATTAATGAATCACAAGGAACTTTGCAATCACATGGAGTAACGATAAAACCAGAAAAATTGGGAGAATACATAGAAGCAATAGATACAGTAAAACTTTCAAGGGGAACAACATTTGCATCAACTGATGTAGCATATTACAATTATGTATATTATAATAATCAAAAATATTACTTAGACACAACAAATTCAAATACGTATTTAGAAAGTTTAAGTTCTTATAATGGAATACGATTATTTAGAATGAATAATAATTTGCGAGTATATTTAAATGAAAATGAAGCACAAAGTTTTGCACAATTTTTAGGCTTTAACTCATATAATGAAATAACTGTAGATAACTATTTAGATAGAAGTGCATTTAAATATTATAAAGAATCAAAAGAATTTTCAGAATATGTAATAAATATATTTAATGGACAAAACTTAACAATACAAACAGAAAGTTATAATAATCAACTTAATTATACAAAAACTGCAAATGGAGAAACTATACCAATTCATGCTCGTACAGCTTATAATGTAAATGATATATTTAAAATAAGTGAATCAAATGATCCAGAAGCAGAAGATTCAGTATTTAACGAGCACAGAATGGATGTAATAATTAGCTCAATTGAATCAAATTTAATGAGTATTATATCAAACTTTAATATACATCAAAATGCTGGATACGAATTCGCTTTGCCAGTAATGACAGAAGACGATTGGTATAAAATAACAAACAATATAACAATAGTAACATTTATGCAGGGACTTCCTATAGGAAATTATAAATACTATAGTAATTATTCAATAGTAGTAAATAGTAAAAATAAAGAATTTATTTCAAGAGACTCAATAATATTAGCAGAGAGAGAAACAGGAAACAGAGATATAGATGTAACTAGAAATTATCATAATCCAAAATGCGAAAAATTAAATGATGAAAATTTAGACAATTTAATGGGATATAGCAATATAGATTATGAGCAACAAATAGTAACATATGACATAACAAAACCAGATTATAGTATAGAAACAAACATGTTATATTATTATCCACATTCTGGATCTGGTGCATATGAATGTATTATAGGAAAAGAAGACGTATTATACACTTCAGACAATCTTATCAAAGGAACGCAATTTTCTAACATAAATGACATAGAAACTACAAAAGCAGGTAAAACTGCAAATGCTAAAGTACGAGAAGCATATATAACAGCACTTGCAAGAGAAAAATATAATTTATATAAGGTAAATGCTTATTTTGAAAATTATTAAATAAATAAAATAAAAATGGTTATTCTAATAGAGTAATCATTTTTTTTGAGGAAGTTTTAAATTTATATTATATAAAATCTGAAAGGAAACAATATGAAGAAAAAAATTTTACCTATAAGTTTAATAATAGTGTGTTTATTTTTATATATGAATTTATTAAGTATACAAAGCGATAAATATTTTCAAACTGTAAATGCTAAAACTGATAGATATGTAAATCCAATAGGTAGAACAATAGGACTAAAACTATACACTAATGGTGTTCTAGTAGTTGGAATGTCAGAAGTAGAAGATGAAGATGGAAAAAAATATGTACCATATAAGAATTCTGGAATAAAAGAAGGAGATACGATAAAAGAAATAAATGGAGAAGAAATTAGCAATACAGAATCTTTAATAAATAAAGTAAATAATAGTAAAGGAAAAGAAATCCCTGTAAAATATGAAAGATATGGAGAGACAATATATACACAAATAACACCAGTTAAAGTAGGAGAAGGAACATATATGTTAGGTCTGTGGGTAAGAGATGCAGCAGCAGGAATAGGCACATTAACATATTATGAACAGGCTACAGGAAAATTTGCAACTTTAGGACATGGAATAACAGATATAGATACAGGAAATTTACTAAATATATCAAATGGAGAATTAGTAACAACGCAAATTGTATCAATTGTAAAAGGTGTTAAAGGAAGAGCAGGAGAAATAAGAGGAACAATAGATGATGGACAAAAAATAGGGGAGATAGAAAGAAATTCGCAGATAGGAATTTATGGAAAAGTAACTAACTTAGAATTTATAAGCTCTATTAAATTACCAGAAGTGCCAGTAGCAAACAGAAATGAAATAAAAACAGGAGATGCAAAAATATATTGTCAAGTAGAGAATGAAAAAGTAGAAGAATTTAATATAAAAATAAAGAAAATATATAAAAATTCAAAAGATAATAAAAGTATGTTAATAGAAATAACAGACGAAAATTTGATTAATAAAACAGGCGGAATAATACCAGGAATGAGTGGTACACCAATAATACAAAATAATAAATTTATAGGTGCAATAACAAATGTATTATTAAATTCACCAACAGAAGGATACGCAATATTTGCAGACATGATGATGGAGTAAAAAAGAGGCTATGCCTCTTTTTAAAATTCACAATTTTTAGGTGTACGTGGATAAGGTATAACATCACGTATGTTTTGAATACCAGTAACATACATCATTAATCTTTCAAAACCTAATCCAAATCCAGAGTGTTCACAACTACCATATTTACGAAGATCCAAATACCACCAATAATCTTTTTCATCAAGATTTAATTCTTTCATTCTAGCTTTTAGTTTATCAATATCTTCTTCTCTTTGACTTCCACCAATAAGCTCTCCAATACCTGGTACAAGTAAATCAGTAGCGGCAACAGTTTTTTCATCATCATTTTGTTTCATATAAAAAGCTTTTATGTCTTTTGGATAATCAGTAACAAAAACAGGTTTTTTAAATATTTTTTCGCTTAAATACCTTTCATGTTCTGTTTGAATATCTACACCCCAAGATACTTTATATTCAAATTCATCATTGTATTTTTCTAGTTCTTTAATTGCATCAGTATAAGTAACTCTAGCAAAAGGTTCTTTAACAGTTATATTTAATTTATCTAATAAACCTTGATCTATAAATTTATTGAAAAATTCAATTTCTTCAGGTGCATTTTCTAATACATATGAAATAGCATATTTAACCATGTCTTCTGCTAAATTCATATCATCTACTAAATTAGCAAAACAAATTTCAGGTTCTATCATCCAAAATTCAGCAGCATGCTTTACAGTGTTAGAATTCTCAGCTCTAAAAGTAGGACCAAAAGTATAAACATTTCTAAATGCTAATGCATAAGTTTCAGCCTCTAACTGACCACTAACAGTTAAGTGAGAATTTTTTCCAAAAAAGTCTTTAGAAAAATCTACTTTTCCATTTTCAAGTGGTATATTTTCAAAATCAAAAGAAGAAACTTGAAACATTTCACCAGCGCCTTCGCAATCACTACCAGTTATAATAGGAGCATGTACATATACAAATCCCTTTTCTTGAAAAAATTTATGTATTGCATAAGATAATAAACTACGAACTCTAAAAACAGCATTAAAAGTATTTGTTCTTGCACGTAAATGAGCTTGAGTTCTTAAAAACTCAAAAGATGTATTCTTTTTTTGAATAGGATAAGATGTATCAGCTAAATTGCATATTTTAATACTTTTAGCATGAATTTCAAAAGGTTGCTTAGCATTTTCAGTTTTTACAAGAGTTCCTTCAATAATTAAAGAAGAACTAATAGATAGTTTAGTAATTTCTTCAAAATTATTTAATGAATCATCAAAAACAATTTGTAAATTTTTAAAAAAAGATCCATCGTTTAATTCAATAAAACCAAAAGACTTTGAACTACGTAATGTTCTTACCCATCCAGAAACACAAATATATTTATTTACATAATTTTCAGTTTTTCTATATAAATCTCTAATCAAAGTATAATTCATTTAATTTCATTCCTTTCTTGAGGAAAAATAACCTCTTATAGTTAACAATTATATAATAATTAAACGGAAATATCAATATTTAAATTTTTTTTAATAAATTTTAAATATTTTTTTGCCATAATGTTGTAAAAAATATTTTTTTATTTTATAATAAAGTAAAATTCACGGAGGGAGAATAAAAAAACTATGGATGAAAATAAAAATTTAGGGAACTTAAATAATAATGAAAATGCAAATAATGTAAATCCTGGTAATGAGAATCAAGAAAATCCATATTATAATCCTTATTTTCAGAATGAAGATTTAAATATGGAAAATAATAATTTAGTAACAGATCAAAATCAAGGAGTACAAGAACCAGAAGAAGCGTTTAATCTTTTTGATTTAAGTAATGTAGAAGAAACTGCTGATACTAATGTGGTAACAAACCAAATATTAAGCGGTGGTAACGAAATGCAAAATAATATGGAAGTTAATGAAGTACCTGATGTATCAGAACAAAATGTTATTGATAATAATATGAATTATTCAGAACAAGGAAATGTAGAATATCAAGATCCAATGGCACAAAATGTAGTTGATAATAATATGAACTACCAAGATCAAGGAAACATGGGATATCAAGATCCAATGGCACAAAATGTAGTTGATAACAATATGAATTATCAAGATCAAGGAAATATGGGATATCAAGATCCAATGACACAAAATGGATTTGATAACAACATGAACTATCAAGATCAAGGAAATATGGGATATCAAGATCCAATGGCACAAAATGGATTTGATAACAATATGAACTATCAAGATCAAGGAAATATGGGATATCAAGATCCAATGATGCAAAATGGATTTAATAATAATGTAAATCAACCAAATCAAGAACAAAATTACCAAAGCCCATACAAAACTAAGAAAAAAGGAAATAAAACAATTGTAATATTAGCAATAATAATAGTAATTGTTATAGCATTAATAGTAGGAGCAATACTACTTATGCCTATGTTTGCTAAAAAACCAGCAACAAATAACAACACAGGAAACCAAGTAGCAGATATTCAAGCTTCTTATGAATATTATAACTTCTACAAAGATTATGGATTTGATTATAATTCATCAATGTGGACATTAAATGAAACAGACAAAGCACTTTATAATGAAAAATATAAATTAATATATGCACAGGTTCTAGAAAACTTAGCTAATTCAGGATTTGACATTACAATGGCAAATGGAAGATCAAGCTTATTTACATTTTTATATAATCAATTTTCATCACAAGCAGATGCAAATACAGCTGTAGAATTAGGAACAAGTAATTTTACATTAAAAGATGGATCTTACTATGCATATTTAGATTTAGTATATAGTACATCAATAGAACGTTGCTATTTTGTATTATTACCAGAAGACGATATATTTATAGAATTTATACTATCAAATGAAGATACTATAATACCAGATGATATTAACTCAGAAGTCCTAGATTATGTGTGCAATGTATATAAATTAGATGAACAAGATGAAAATGATACATCTAATATGTTAAATACAAATAATACATCAAATATTACTACAAATGAAATTACTAATGATGTAACTAATCAAACAGTAGTTAATGGTACTATAACTAATGCAACAGAAAATGAAGTATTAAGTAATGAAGTTACTAATAATGTAGATAATATAACAGCAGATCAAAATACAACAATACCAACTCAAAATGGTATATCAGTAAATGTAAGCACAAGTGGAGGAATAGTATTAACACCAAATATGTAATACATAAGAATGCTAGAAAAAAGGGCGATTAATCGCCCCTTTTATTTACCTTGTAATATCATTTTTTCAACAATTTGAATTGCATTACTAGCAGCACCTTTTCTAATATTATCAGCTACTACCCACAAATTTAATCCATATTTAACACTTTCATCTCTTCTAATTCTTCCAACAAAAACTTCGTCATGACCTGAAGCATTTGTAGCAATAGGATATTTGTTAGAAGAAATATCGTCTACAACAATAACTCCAGGAGAATTCTTTAATAAATTTTTAACTTCATCAAAATCAAAATCATTTTCAAATTCTAAATTTATACTTTCACTGTGAGAATTAATAACAGGAACTCTAACTGTAGTTGCAGTAATAGGAAGATTAGGCTTATTTAGTATTTTTCTAGTTTCATTAATCATTTTCATTTCTTCTTTTGTATATCCATTATCTAAAAACACATCAATATGTGGAAGACAATTGTTAAATATAGGATATGGAAATTTTTTTAAATCATATGTATTAGTATATGCAATATTAATATCTTTTCCTTCCTTAAAGTTTTTGATGCCATTTTCTAAATCATAGATACCATCTCTACCAGCACCAGAAACAGCCTGATAAGTAGAATAAACAATTCTTTTAATAATATATTTATCATCTAAAGGTTTTAAAGGAACAACAGCTTGAATAGTAGAACAATTAGGATTAGCAATAATACCTTTATGTTTTTTTACATCATCAAAATTTACTTCTGGAACTATCAATGGAACATTTTCATCCATACGAAAGGCACTGCTATTATCTACCACTATACAATTATGTTTTGCAGCAATAGGTGAATATTTTTTAGAAGTATCTCCACCAGCAGAAAATATAGCAAAATCAAAACCTTCGTCAAATGAATTTTCGGTAAGCTCTCTAACTACATATTCTTTATTCTTAAAATTTAGTTTTTGACCAGCAGATCTTCTAGAAGAAAAGAATACATATTCACTTATTGGCAAGTTTTTTTCTTCCAAAACCTGAATTGCCATTCTACCAACAACACCAGTTGCACCAACTAATGCTAATTTATATTTTTTCATAAAACACCTCTTTTATAGAGTATTAATTATATAACAATATAATCATATATATTATATGTTCCAATTATATGATAAGTGATAAAAAACTGCAAGTTTGATAAAATTAAAGAAAGGATTGACAAGTGGATAAATATAATATAGAATACAAACAACAGTTCTACAAATATTCAATAAGAGAACATATTAATAATATCTTTAAAGAGGGGAGCTTCAAGAAAAAACTTCTGTCGGAATTTTCGACAAAAGTACAGAAGGAAAAAAGTCGAAATTATATAATTTTGAAATAATTATTTAAAAGAGATAAGTCAGTTATATCAAAATAAGAAAGAGGAAAAAATGGTAAATTTAAATCAAGATGTTAAATATGTAAAAGGTGTAGGACCACAAAAGGTAAAACTATTAAATAAGTTAGGTATATATACATTAAAAGATTTAATAACATATTATCCAAGAGATTACGAAGATAGAAGCATAATAACAAAAATAAAAAATATGCAAGATGGGGAAAAATATACCATTGAAGGAACAGCCTTAACAGATGTTAACATTAGATACATAAATAGAAATAGAAGTTTTGAAAAACTTATAGTAAATGATTATACAGGAGACTGTATAATAACATGGTTTAATCAACCATATGTAAAAGATAATATTAAAAGAGGGCAGACATATAGATTTTATGGAAAAGTAACAAAAAAAGGTGGAACAATAGAATTAAATAGTCCAACATATGATTCAATTGAAAAAACAAAAAATACAGGAAAAATTATACCTCTTTATCCACTTACATATTCTTTATCACAAAATACAATAAGAGCTATAATGGAAAATGGAATAAATATAACAAAAAATATTTTAACAGAAACATTACCAGAGTATATACTAAATGAATACAATTTATTAGACATTAACACTGCAACACAAAATATACATTTTCCAAAAACTTTTACAGATTTTCAAAAATCAAGAAAAAGGTTAGTATTTGACGAACTTTTATCAATGCAATTAGGATTACTTAAATTAAGAGCTGAAAACGATGAAGAAATAAAGGGAATAAAATATAGTAAAGATATAAAAATGTCAGATGTAATAAATGATTTACCATTTAAATTAACAAAAGCTCAATTAAATGTACTTGAAGAAATAGATAAAGATATGGAAATAGAAAAACCAATGAATAGGCTTTTACAAGGAGATGTAGGTGCAGGCAAGACAATAGTATCAATAATAGCAGCATATAAAGCAGTAAAAAGTGGATATCAAGTGGCAGTTTTAGCACCAACAATGATTCTTGCAAAACAACATTTGCAAAACTTTTCAAAAACATTGGAAAAATATAATATAAAATGTGATTTATTAGTAGGAGGAATGACAGCAAAAAACAAAAAAGAAGTACTACAAAAAGTAGAAAATGGAGAAATAGATATATTAATAGGAACACATGCATTATTAGAAGAAAATGTTATATTTAAAAATTTAGGATTTGTAGTAACAGATGAACAACATAGATTTGGAGTAAAACAAAGATCAAAAATAGTAGCAAAAGGAAACAATCCAGATGTACTTGTAATGACTGCAACACCAATACCTAGAACTTTAGCATTAATACTATATGGTGATCTAGATATTTCAATAATAGATGAATTACCACCAAATAGAAAAAAAGTAGAAACATTTGCAGTAAGTAGAAGATATGAAGAAAGAGTAAATGAATTTGTTAAGCAAGAAATAGAAAGTGGTAGACAAGCATATATAGTATGTCCACTTGTGGATGAAAGTGAAGAAGAAGGAGCATCAAATTTAAAAGCAGTAACAGAAATCTATGAAAAATATAAAAATGAAATATTTAAAAATTATAAAGTAGAATATTTACATGGAAAAATGAAACCAAAAGAAAAAGACAAAATAATGGATAACTTCAAATCAGGAAATATAGACATATTAATATCTACAACAGTAATAGAAGTAGGTGTTGATGTTCCAAATGCAAGTACTATGGTAATAGAAAATGCAGAAAGATTTGGACTAGCACAGCTTCACCAACTAAGAGGTAGAGTAGGAAGAGGAGAATATAAATCATATTGTATACTAAAATATAATGGAGGAAATGACATCATTAGAGAAAGAATGGAAACAATGACCAAAACAGATAATGGATTTATTATTGCAGAAAAAGATTTGAAATTAAGAGGATCAGGAGAATTTTTTGGAACAAAACAACATGGAATACCTGAATTTAAAATAGCAAATTTATTTCAAGATATGGAAGAATTAAAACAAGTACAAGCATTAGCAATTAATATAATAAATAAAGATCCAAAACTAGAAAAAGAAGAAAATAAACCATTACAGACGTTAGTAAGAGAAAAATTTACATCAAAAGCAGAATTAACTATATAGCTCATAATAAAACAAATTAAATGTAAAAATTAATAATTGTAGGGGCGACTATCAGTCGCCATAATTAAAAAAAATAATAGAAAAAACATAAAAGGTATGATAAAATAAATAAAAATAACTAAAAGGAAAAAATAAATAAAAAACGCTAAAACACTTGATACTGTATATATATATATATATATCGTAAGGTTTAATGAAATAAAGTTACGTAAACATAGGAAAAAAGCTATGTATTTTAGGAGAATCTAAAATATATAGTTTTTGTTTATTTTAAGATAAATATAGTATAGGAAAATTACATATATAGTTAATAAAAAATAGGAGAAATATAATGATAAAAAACAAGTTGAAAAGAAGAATAAAAAAAGTAGAAATAAACATCACTAATCAACAAGGTATAACTTTAATGATATTGGTAGTAACAATAATAGTACTTTTAATATTAGCAGGAGTAGCAATTAATTTATCAATGAAAGATGGAGGGGTACTAAGTGAAACAAAAGAAGCAGTGAATGATTGGAAAAAAGCTACAGAAGAAGAGGAAGGAGAACTTTCAAAATTAGCGAGTCAAATGCAAAAATTAAGAAATGAAACTCATAGTGAAAATTCAGGAAACAATGAAGAAAATCCTAAAGATGATAATATTAATCCGTTAAAGGAAATAACAGTAAATGAAACAAAAAATATACAAACAACAGATAAAAATAGAAATAAAATAGTAATACCAGCAGGATTCAAGGTTCTAAATCCTGAAGAAGATGTAACAAAAGGAATAATAATAGAAGATGTAATAGCAAATAATGCAACAAGTAAAGGAAATCAATATGTATGGATACCAGTTTCTCATGTAGATGATGAAAAAGCGAATACAATAAAAGATAGTAATGGAATAGAGCATACAATATATCTTGGAAGATATGATTTTGGTAGCAATGGATCAATAAGTGAATTTAGTGGGAATCATAAAGAAGAAACAGCAGAAGAACATGTAATAAGCAAATTTGGAAATACAATAGCAAAAGATATAAATGCATTTAAAGAAAGTGTAAAAAATAATGGAGGATATTATATTGCCAGATATGAAGCAGGAGATCCAACAGCTACAAATGATAGAGTTGATGGATCAAGCCAGAGTACTACACCAGTTTTTAAAGAGAATAAAATAGCATATAATTGCATATATCAGACAAATGCAGCTACATTAATGAGAAATTTATATAGTAATCAAAATGAAAAATATACAAGCGATTTAATAAATAGCTATTCATGGGATACAGCAATAGTATTTATTCAAGAATTTAGTGGAGATAAAGAGTATTCAAAACAAAATAAATTACAATATTCACTTGCAAAAACAGGACAATCTAGTGATGGAACAAATAAAGATGTAAGATGTAATATATATGATATGGCAGGAAATGTATCAGAATGGAGTACAGAAGGCTATACTAAAGATAACCCTTTTATATCTAGAGGAGGAAATTATCTGAATATTAATTGGCCATGCTTTCGTTTAGCATCCAATATTACCACTTCAAAAGAAAGTTTTAAACGAATTGGTTTTAGGCGGAATTATATATTTGTAAAAAACTAGAAAAATTATATTTGAACAGGTATAATATTAAAAATATAAAAACAAATGAAAAAACTGTGCATATGCAGTTTTTAGTGTTTTATTCATTTGATAGTACAGGGAATTTAGATTAGTATTGATGTAAATAAATTCTTGTAATATAATTAAGAAAAAGTAAATTCAAATTTTAGGAGAGAACATATGAAAAGAGAAAAGGGAATAACTTTAGTAACACTGGTTGTGATAATAATAGTGTTATTAATATTAGCTAATATATAAATAAAAATAAAAGGAAATATAAAAATGAAGAAAAGCATTGAGGATGTATATATATCGTAAGGTTCAATGAAATAAAATTACATAAACATAGCAAACTATGTCTTATTAGAAGAATGTAAAAGACATAGTTTTTTGCGTAAAAATCAGATCATAAAAGCTCTTAGGGGAGATTATAAATCGCCCGAAAAAAGATAATATTAAACAAAAGAATAATAAACTTAATAATAGAAATAATAATAAAAACAAATTTAAAATAGCAACTAATAATAATTGCAAAAACAAAGGAGAATGAAATAGATGGTAAAAGATGTAAGAAATATGAAAAACGCTTGTAAGGACGAGTTTAGTACTCATAACGGAATAACACTTGTAGCATTAGTAGTAACAATAATTGTGCTATTAATTTTAGTAGGAAATAGCTCAAACCGTCCTACATGTTACCGTGGATCTGGTCCGTTAACTAATACTTCTACAGATCTTGGATTTCGCCCTGCACTATATATAAAGTAGGACTAATTTTAAAAATATAATTTATAAAAAATCGTTTAACAAATTATAAATAATGTTAAAACGATTTTTATTAATGGTTTAGTAGTAATAAAAACTAAAAAAATAGCTTAAATTTATTCATAAACTATTGTAAATTTAAGCATATATTGATATACTTAGAATATCTATAAATTATAGGAGGTATATTATGGGAGAAGAAAAAAAGCAGAATAAAAAAGACGAAGTAATAATAAATGAGGGAGAAAACAATATAGAAATATCAAACGATGTTGTAGCTGTTATAGCAGGTATGGCAGCATCAGAAGTATTAGGAGTATCAGAAATGGCTGGTGGATTTGCTGGTGGAATTTCTGAAGTTTTAAGTGGAAAAAAGAACTTAGCAAAAGGAATAAAAGTTGAGATATTAGACAATAAAGAAGCTAAGATAGATGTAAATATAATAGTAGAATATGGTGCAAGAATTCCAGATGTAGCTTTCGAGATCCAAAAGAGAGTTAAAAAATCTGTAGAAAATATGACAGGTCTTAATGTATTAGAAGTAAATGTACATGTACAAGGTGTAAGTACAGTACATGATGAAGAAAAAGAAGAAAACAAAAAAGAGGAAAAAGAAGAAACAGTAAAGGAAACAAAAAAAGAAACTAAAAAGAAATAAATTTTAATTTTATATAAGTAAGAAAGTTCTTTATTTGAACTTTCTATTATATAAAAATAGGAGGTAGTATATGAAATTTTTAGATAAATTAGGACTAGCTGTATTTTCGCTTATCGTATTAATTTTTTCAATTTTAATTTGTTTAATATCATTTGGTTGGGTAGATATATCTGTAATAGTAGTGGCACTAAATACAATATACAGTACTCAAAATGGTGTATATATTATGACAATAGTTTTAGCAGTATTAATATTCTTAGCAATAAAATGTTTATTTTTTCCAAGTTGGGAAAAACATAGAAATTCATCAGATGATGATGAAGGAATATTACTACAAAATGAAAATGGAAAATTGCTAATAACAAAAGGAACAATAAAAAATTTAGTAGCTAGTGTAGTAGAAGAATCTAAAGAAATAGAAGATGCAACATCTGATGTAGAAATAGATAGTAATAACGATGTGTGTGTAAATTTATCAATAAATGTATTAAAAGGTGCAGTTATAAAAAATGTATCTACTAAATTACAAGATAGCATAAAAACATCTGTGAAAAAAGCTACTGATTTAGAAATAAAAGAAATTAACATTAAGGTAAAAGATGTGGAAAATATTTCAGATAAAGAAACAGTAAAAAACAATGAGTCAGAAGATTAATGGAGGTGCAAAAATGGACGATTTCAAAAAATTCTTAACAAATTATTGGGGAGGTATATTAGGAGGCATTATAGCTTTAATAATAGCTTGTACAGGTCTATATAGGCTTATTATATGTATAGTTCTTATAGTAATTGGAATATGGTTAGGAAATTACTTTCAACACAATAAAGATAAAGTTAAAGAAAAGTTAAAAAAAATAATAGATAAAATGTAAAAGGGTGTAAAAAATGAAAAGAACAGAGGCAAGAGAAGAAGCTTTTAAACTATTATATAGTCTTCAATTAATGTCAGATAAAGATATAAAAGAGCAAATAGAAGTATATATAGAAGATAATAACATAACGGACAAAGAAGCTATTAAATATATAGAAGATATAATTAATGGTACAAGTGCAGAGAATGAGAAGATTGAAAATATGGTATCAGAAAATATAAAATCAGATTGGGATATTAAAAGAATATCAAAGATTGATTTAGCATTACTTAAATTAGGAATTTATGAAATACTATATTCAAAATTGCCATATAAAGTAGTTATAAACGAAGTTGTTGAATTATCAAAAAAATATGGAGATGATAATTCAAAAGCATTTGTAAATGGTGTTTTAGCAAGTGTTGTTAAGAAAAGTGGACTATAAAACTTGAAAGGATCTATAAATGGATATAAAACCAATAACTGTTCAAGAATTAAACCAATATATAAAACAAAAATTAGATGGAGATGACTTTTTAAATAGTGTATATGTAAAAGGTGAAATATCAAATTTTAAACTTCATTATACAGGTCATATGTATTTTACATTAAAAGATGAGAATTCACTCATAAAATGCATCATGTTTAAAAGTTATACTCCACATTTAAATTTTATGCCAAAAGATGGAAGGAAAGTAATTGTTTTAGGAAAAGTAGGAGTATTTGAAAGAGACGGAGTATATCAAATTTATTGCCAGGCAATGAAAGAAGATGGTATAGGAAGTCTTTATGAAGAATATCAAAAGTTAAAAGAGAAGTTAGAAAAAGAAGGACTATTTGATGCAAAATACAAAAAGCCTATTCCCATTTTTCCAAAAACAATAGGTGTACTTACTTCATCTACAGGAGCTGTTATTAGAGATATTATAAATGTAGGACAAAGAAGAAATCCTAATGTACATATTAGACTTCTTCCAGTACCAGTTCAAGGAGAAGGAGCAGCAGAAAAAATTGCATTTGCAATTGAAAAAATGAATAAAGAAAAATTAGCAGATGTAATAATTATAGGTAGAGGAGGAGGATCATTAGAAGACTTATGGCCATTTAATGAAGAAATAGTTGCAAGAGCAATATATAATTCTAACCTACCTATAGTTTCAGCAGTTGGACATGAAACAGATTTTACAATTGCAGATTTTGTAGCAGATTTGAGAGCACCAACACCATCAGCTGCTGCAGAACTAACAGTTCCAAATATTGAAGATATAAAATATACAATATATACATATCAAAATAGATACAAAGTATCGCTTAAGAGAAAATTAGAAATAATGAAAATAAGATATGAAAAATGTATGACTAGAAGAGCATTTAAAGATCCTCTTCAAAAAATAAATGAAAAAGCAATATTAATAGATATGAATGTAAAATCATTAAAAAATAGTATCATTACAAAAATAAATAATTCAAAGTCAGAATATGTAGAATTACTTTCTAAATTGGATGCATTGAGTCCAATTAAAACACTTGCAAGAGGATATAATATAGCCGAAAAGGATGGCAAAGTTATATCTAAAGTTAAAAATTTAAAACCAGAAGACCAAATAAACTTAAAATTCATAGATGGCAGAGCTAAAGCAAAAGTAATAGAATTACAACTTTATATAAAAGGGGGAAAATAATAAGGATGGAAGAATTAAATTTTGAAGAATCAATAAAAAAGTTAGAAGATATTGCAAACGAATTAGAAAAAGAAGACATCAATTTAGAAACTTCAGTAAAAAAATTTGAAGAAGGAATGAAAATATCTTATAAATGCAATAAAATGTTAGAAGAAGCAGAAAAGAAAATTACAATATTAATAGATGGTGAAGAAAAAGATTTTAAGCCAGGTGAAGAGGAGTAAACTATGATAGAATTTATAAAACAGTACATATATTTAATATTACCAGCTTGTTTATGGTTTGGTATACAATTATTTAAAGTATTATATGAATATTTTCACGAAGGCAAATTAGATTTAAAAAGATTTATGGGAGCTGGAGGAATGCCAAGTTCTCACTCAGCAGTAGTAGTGTCTTTAGCAACTTTAATTGGAAAACATATAGGAATAGATTCTCCACTTTTTGCCTTAAGTGCAATATTTGCATTTATTACTATGTACGATGCTGCAGGTGTTAGAAGAGCAGTAGGAGAACAAGCACATATATTAAATGAAGTAGTAAAGAAAAGTAAAAATATGAGTTTAGAAGAATTTTTACAAGAAAAAACAGGGCACACACCTTTTCAGGTAGCTACAGGTGCTTTAATAGGACTAATATTTGGATTAATTTTCTAATGCTAATAAAATAAAATTAAAAATAAAGAAAGAGGTACTATATGGAAGACGTAGATATTGCAAGAAGTGCAAAATTAGAAAAAATACAAAATATAACTGACAGATTAGGAATATCAGAAGAATATATTGAGCCAATTGGAAAGTACAAAGCAAAAATTTCTTTAAAATTTAGAGGAAATAAAAAAGACTCTAAATTAATATTAGTAACAGCCATAAATCCAACTCCATTAGGAGAAGGAAAAACGACAACTTCAATTGGGCTTGCTGATGGTTTAAATAAAATAGGTAAAAATGCTATCCTTGCATTAAGAGAGCCATCATTAGGACCTGTTTTTGGGATTAAAGGAGGTGCAACAGGTGGAGGTTATTCACAAGTAGCACCTATGGAAGATATAAATTTACATTTTACTGGAGATATACATGCAATAACATCTGCTAATAACTTATTAAGTGCAATTATAGACAATCATATATTTCAGGGAAATGAATTAGGTTTTGATAAAGTTGTCTGGAAAAGATGTGTAGATTTAAATGATAGAGCCTTAAGAAAAGTAGAAATATCTCTTTCAGGAGAAAAAAATATGGTTCCAAGAGCAGATTCATTTGATATCACCGTAGCATCTGAAATAATGGCAATATTCTGCTTAACAACATCTTTAGAAGATCTAAAAAGAAGAATAGCAAAAATAATAGTTGGATACACAAAAGAAGGAAAACCAATTACCTGTCATGACTTAAATGCAGAAGGAAGTTTGACAGTATTATTAAAAGATGCATTAAACCCTAACATAGTACAAACATTAGAAAACAATCCAGCTATAATTCATGGTGGACCATTTGCAAATATTGCCCATGGTTGTAATAGTATAATAGCTACCAAAATTGCCCTTGAATTAGGAGATTATGTTGTAACAGAAGCAGGATTTGGAGCAGATTTAGGAGCAGAAAAATTCTTAGATATTAAATGTAGAAAATTAGAAAAATCTCCAGATGCAGTAGTTATTGTTGCTACAATGAGAGCATTAAAATACCATGGCGGAGTTAGTAAAGAAGATGTAGTAAAACCAAATATTGATGCATTAAAAGTAGGGACTCATAATTTATTAGTACATGTGGAAAATATAAAAAAATACGGATTAAATCCAATAGTAGCAATAAATAAATTTACATCTGATACAGATGAAGAAATAAATACTTTGCAAGAGATGTTAGAAGGAAAAGTAGAATATAGTTTACTTGAAAATTGGGCAAAAGGTGGCAGCGGAGCAACAGATTTAGCTGAAAAAGTAGTGGGAATTTGTGGCAAACCAAAAAAATTCAAATGTATTTATGAGTTAAATTTAAGTATAGAAGAAAAAATAGAAAGTATAGCAAAAAACATATATGGAGCAAAATCAGTAGAATATTCTGATGAAGCAAAACAGCAGATAGAAAAAATAAGAAATTTAGCAAAAGACATGCCAGTATGCATTGCAAAAACTCAATATTCATTATCTGATGATCCAAAAAATTTACTATGCAATAAACCATTTAATATTCATGTTGAATCAGTAGAACTAAAAAATGGAGCAGAATTTGTAGTAGTAAAAACAGGGAAAATAATGACAATGCCAGGACTTCCAAAAAAACCAGCATCAGAACAAATTGATATAGATGGAAATGAAAATATTATAGGAATTTTCTAAAATTAAATTATAGTCTAAAAAATAAATAAAAACAAAGGAGAAAAAATAAATGCAGAAATCAAAAAATTGTATAGTAAATAATAAATTGTGCAATTCGAAAGATGGAATAACTTTAATAGTACTTGTTGTCACAATAGTAATACTTTTAATATTAGCAAGTGTATCTATATATCTAGGTTTAGAAAACAATGGAATAATTGAAAGAGCAAAACAAGCAAGCGAAGAATATGTAAGTTCAGCAGAGGAAGAAGAAAAACAACTTAATGATGCATATGGGCAAATTGATACAGAATCAGGAGAAAGTGCAACTTTAACAATAACAATGGAAGAGTTAAATAATTTAATAGATGAAAGAAGTAATAAAAATTATATAGATATGTCAAATGTGTTATCAAATATAGGATTTGATGTAGAATATGAGGCAACAGAAGACTGTATAATTACAGGAGTTATATCAGCACATTCACATGGTGTAGTATATATATATTTAAATGAAACATATATGACTCATTTGGCAAATAATGCAGGGTGGTGGGTGGAAACTCCAGTATATTTTCCACTAAAAAAAGGCCAAAAAATAAAAGTTACAAGAAGTTCATCAAATACAGGTTGTACTCTTAAGGCCTATTCAATTTTAAAATAATAAATAAAATACTAATAATTTTAAACAAATAAAAAAATTCTAAATTGCATAAAAAAACCTTTTTTGGAAAATATATTATAAATATATTTAAAAAAGAGGTTTTTTATGAAAAGTAGAAAAAAAGTAGGCGTTTTATTAATAATAGTAATAATGTTATTTACTTTATATAATGTAGTTGTTAGAAATTCACAAGTACAAGCACTTTCAAAATATGGTTCAAGAGGAGAAGAAGTAAAAACAATTCAAACAAAGCTAAAAAGATGGGGATATTATAACGGAAGTGTTGATGGAATATATGGAAGCGGAACATTAGCAGCAGTAAAAAAGTTTCAGAAAAAAAATGGATTAACTGTTGATGGAATAGCAGGAAAAAGAACTTTAGAAGCAATGGGAATATATAATTCATCTTCATCATCGTCCTCATCATCTTCAAATAATACTGTAAATTCAAGTAATTTGAATTTGCTTAGTAGAGTTATATATGGAGAGGCAAGGGGAGAACCATATACAGGGCAAGTTGCAGTAGCCGCTGTAGTACTTAATAGAGTAAGAAGCAGTTCATTCCCTAATACAGTATCAGGAGTTGTATATCAATCAGGAGCATTTGATTGTGTATCTGATGGACAAATAAATTTATCACCAGACTCAACATCTAGAAAAGCAGCTCAAGACGCTTTAAATGGATGGGATCCAACATATGGAGCAATATATTATTTTAACCCATCAACTGCTACAAATAAATGGATATGGTCAAGACCAATGACAATCACAATAGGTAAACATAGATTTTGCAAATAATACTTGATTTTTAATAAACAATATGATAATATAATATATGTTAAATTACTTTAAGGAGATACAAAAATGGAAGTAATAAAAAACATATTAATAGTATTATATTTAATTATTTGTGTAGCTTTAATAATTGTTACAATCGTACAAAATAAAGAAAGTCAAAATTCAATGGAAGATATTGCAGAAAATCCAAGAGCAAATAAATATTATGATAAAAATAAAAGTAGAACAAGAACTGGAAAAATGCAAAAAAACACAATTATTTTAGGAATTATATTTGCAATTCTTACTATAGTATTAGGAATTGTATATGTATTGTAAAATTAAAAGTGCATAAATATATGCACTTTTTTCATTGTATAGGAAAAATATATAAAAATTTCATATATAACAAGGTTAAATTACATTAGACGCCCTCACAAAGTGCGTGGCATGTGTTGAAGCCACTTTTATTATATTATATGAAAACAAAATTGAAAGGATAAATAATGGAGATACTAGAAGGAACATATCAGGGAAACGAAAGAGGATTTGGATTTGTAAAAATATCTGATGGTATACCAGATATTTTTATTGCTAAGAAAAATAAAAAAGATGCAATGGATAAAGATATTGTTTCTGTAAAAATATTAAATGAAAAAAGAGGAGAACATAAAGAAGGAGTAATTATAAAAGTATTAGAAAGAAATACTAAACAATTAGTAGGAATTTTAAAAAAGAGTAAAACATTTGGATTTGTTATCCCAGACAATAAAGAATTAGGATCAGATATATTTATATCAAAATCTAATTTTGGAAAAGCAAAAAATAATCAAAAAGTAGTAGTAAAAATAACCAAATATCCTAGAAAAGGAATGAAAGCAGAAGGAAAAATAATTGATATATTAGGATATGAAGACGAAGTAGGTGTAGACATGCTTTCTATTATAAAAGAATATGATATACCATACGATTTTCCTAGAAAAGTAATAGAAGAAGCTAAAACAGTTGCAAAAGAAAAAATAATACCTGATGGAAGATTAGATTTAAGAGATAAAGAAATATTTACAATAGATGGTGAAGATGCAAAAGACTTAGATGATGCTGTATATGTAGAGAAAAATAATGATGGAACATATACTTTAGGTGTTAACATTGCAGATGTAAGTAATTATGTAAAAGATGGTAGTGAATTAAATAAAGAAGCAATAAATAGGGGGACTAGCATATATATGTTAGATAGAGTTATACCAATGTTGCCAAAAGAATTATCAAATGGGATATGTAGTTTAAATGAAGGAACAGATAGATATGCATTATCTGTTATAATGAAAATTGATAAAAATGGTATTGTTATAGACAGTCAAATTAACAAGACAATAATAAAAGTAACTAAAAGAATGACATATACAAATGTTTATGAAATTATAGAAAAAACTAATAAAAAAACTTTAGAAAAATACAAAAAATATATAGATCATTTTATGCTAATGAAAGAATTAGCAATAATATTAAAACAAAGAAGAACAAAAAATGGATATTTATCACTAGATATACCAGAAAGTAAAATAATATTAGATGAAAATGGTGTAGCAATAGATGTAATGCCAT
Organism: uncultured Clostridium sp.; assembly: GCA_947061115.1. GTDB lineage: Bacteria > Bacillota > Clostridia > TANB77 > CAG-508 > CAG-793. The sequence continues at coordinate 38,048 of CAMSMU010000001.1, read as the reverse complement.
ATCAAACTAATTTTGCACATGAAATAATAGAACAATTTATGCTTACTGCAAATGAAACAATAGCAGAGAGATTATATTGGCTAGAAGCACCTTGCATATATAGAGTACATGAAAAACCAGACGAAGATAAGATAAAAGAATTAAATAAATATTTATTTAATTTTGGATATAAAGTAAAAGGCAAAATGGATGAGATACATCCTAAAGCATTTGCAAAAATTTTAGAAGATGTAGAAGGAAAAGATGAAGAAAGGGTAGTTTCAACACTTCTTTTAAGAACTTTAAAAATAGCTAAATATGAAGCGGAGAATAAAGGGCACTTTGGTATATCAAGTAAATATTATTGTCATTTCACATCACCTATAAGAAGATATCCAGATCTTTTTATTCATAGAATAATATCACAATATTTAACATTTGATTATAATATGCCTAATAATTTAAAAGAAAAATATAATGCTCAATCGATAAAATATTCTATGAGATCTTCAGAATGTGAGCAATTGGCAACAAAAGCAGAAAGACTAAGTGAAGATATAAAAAAAGCTGAATACATGGAAAATAAAATTAATGAAGAATACGAAGGAACTATATCTAGCATAACTAGCTTTGGAATATTTGTAGAACTTGATAACACTGTAGAAGGATTAGTAAGACTAACAACTATGAAAGATGATTATTATATATATGATGATATAAGAAAATCATTAATAGGAAAAGAAACAAAAAAAGTATATAAATTAGGACAAAGAGTTAAAATAAAAGTAGTATATGCAAGTAAATTAGAAAGAAAAGTAGATTTTGAATTGTTATAATGAGGATAAAAATATGATAAGAAAATCAAATACTTATATTAGCAAGCAAAGATGAAGTATTTGGCAATTATAGTGATTAATTAACACTTAAAGAAGATTTTAAAAAATATAAATATTCCTTATAGAAAAGAAGACTTATATAGTATTCCAGAATATGAAGAATATTTAAATTCTGAACAATGGAAACAATATGAAAAGGATGCCCAGAAGCGACTAAGTACCATTAGGGACGTAGCAATTTGGCAAAAATGTATGCAACATTATTGATCAAATACAATTCAATAACATGAAATAACTATAATTAAAGAATAGTGTATTGAAAAAAAGATAATACTATGTTATAAATACTTAAGAGAGGTGAAATAATGTTAAAAAATATAAAAGAAGAAGAATTTGAAAATGAGGTTTTAAAAAATGAAAAAACAGTTATTGTAGATTTTTTTGCTAGTTGGTGTATGCCATGTCAAATGCTAATGCCAGTTTTAGAAGAAATTTCTAAAGAAATGGAAAATATAGACATAATAGAAGTTGATATAGATAAATCTAGAGATCTTGCAATTGAATATGGGATAGAAGCAGTACCTACAATGATAATATTTAAAAATCGGTAGAGAAATAGATAGAATAGGTGGATTTTATAATAAACAAGAATTAGAGGAAGAATTAAAAAATTATATTTAGTAGGAGCAATTATGAAAGGTTATGTTTTTAATCCAGATAAAGAATATGTAAAAAAGATATTAGAAGGAGTATATCGTAAAGATGGACATTGCCCTTGTAGACTAGAAGTAAATGAAACAACTCTTTGTCCATGTGATGAATTTGTGGAAAAACAAATATGCAAATGTAATTTATATGTAAAAGAAGATGAAATAAAAAGAAAGGAAGACTAAAATGGTGCAAATAACAGACAAAATAAAATATATAGGTGTATATGATAAGGAAATGGACTTATTTGAAAACCAATATATATTAAAAAATGGAATAACATATAATTCATATTTGATAGATGATGATAAAAAAGTAATAATGGATACAGTAGATAAAAGAAAGACAGAGGAATGGCTATCTAATTTAGAAAAAGAATTAAATGGATCATTTCCAGATTATTTAGTAGTTTCACACTTAGAGCCAGATCATTCTGGAAGTATAGAGGCAGTTTTAAAAAAATATCCAAATTTAAAAATATTATCTAATGAAAAAGTATTTGCAATGTTACCACAATTTATAAATATAGATTTAGAAAATAGAAAAGTGATTGTAAAAGAAGGAGATACTTTTTCAACAGGAAAACATGTTTTGCAATTTATTATGGCTCCAATGGTGCATTGGCCAGAAGTAATGCTAGAATATGAACAAACAGAAAAAATATTATTTTCAGCAGATGCTTTTGGAACATTTGGAAAATTCGATTTAGAAGATAATTGGAAAGAAGAAGCAAGAAGATACTACATTAATATAGTAGGAAAATATGGTATGCAAGTTCAAAATCTTCTTAAAAAGTTATCAGGAGCAGAAGTAAATAAAATATGTGCACTACATGGACCAATATTAACAAAAGATTTAGAATCATATATTAAACTTTATGATATATGGAGTAAGTATGAACCAGAAGAAGAAGGAACATTAGTTGTTTGCGGTTCATTACATGGTAATACATTGAATGTGTGTAAATTATTTTCAGAAGATTTAAAACAAAAAGGAGAAAAAGTAGAATTAATAGATATATCAAGAACTCCAATACCAGATGTTACCTCATTAGCGTTCAAATATTCAAAAATGATAATAGCAAGTTCAACATATAATATGAGTATATTTCCAGCAGTAAATGCATTTCTAAATCTATTAAAAGAAAAAAATTATCAAAATAGAAAAATAGGAATTATTGAAAATGGATCATGGGCTCCGAACTCAGCAAAATGTATAAAAAATACAATAGATACAATGAATAACATTACATTAATTAAGCCAATAGTAACAATAAAGACCAGATTAGATGAAACATCAACAAAAGTATTAAAAGAATTAGAAGAGAATATAATAAAATAATATGAAAGATAAAAAATTATGGAAGAATATTTTGATGTATTAAATGAAAAAGGAAATTTTACTGGAAAAGTTGGATCAAGAGAAGTATGTCATAAAGAGGGATTATGGCATAAAGCTGTTGTTGTATTTATAATAAATTCTAAGGAGCAAGTCTTATTACAAAAAAGAAGTCCAAATAAAAGAATGTGGCCTAATACATGGGATGTAACTGCAGGAGGACATGTGCTTGCAGGCGAATTTGGATTCCAAGCGATTATAAGAGAAGCTAAAGAAGAATTAGGAATTGAATTAAATAAGAATGAAATGACATTTTTAGGTTCTTCAATTTCGAGAAATTTAAAAGGTGGTATAATTAATAATCATTTTAATGAATATTATATTGTAAATAAAGACTTAGATGAAACAAAATTAAAATTACAAGAAGAAGAAGTTTCAGAAGTAAATTGGGTAGATAAGGATGTTATTATTGAAAAAATCAGGAATAACTATGATGGAATAACAGATAAAGAAGGATGTTGGGAATATTTAGTTAAATATTATGAATTAACTGATAAATAAAATTATAATACTATTAAAATTAGTAATCAATATTGATTACTAATTTTTTAAAAGAACAACTTAATTGACATAAAACATAATATTTTGTATAATATAAATATGAGAATTTTTAGAAAGGAAAGAAACAATGACAAATGAACAAAAAACAACATGTACCTTAAAACGGCAAAACGCCAAAGCATCAAATGAGATAACAGGAGGAAGAGAAAATGGTAGCAATTGTAAAAAAGATATTGAGTTAGAGATAACAAAATATCTAAGGATGTTAAGTATACCTGCAAGTGTTAATGGATATAAATATCTTAAGCAGGCAATAATACTATACATGGACGGCAAAACATCATTAAAAAATGAAGTTTATCCAAAAATTGCAGAGGAAAATCACGTAAATGTAAGTCTATAAATTCTGCAATTAAAACATCAATAGAAAGTGGATGGAGAAAAAACAGAAAAGATGTTGTGAATTCTATATTTGGAAATACAATATCTGATAAAATCCAAAAACCATCGAATTCTGAATTTATTGCAATGATTGCTGATCGCATAAAAACAGATGCATAAGTATTTATATAATACTATTTAATGGAGGAAAGCAATGACAAATGAGAAAAAAGAATTAACAACAGAAGTATTAATAGAAAAGTACCTTCAGATGATAGGTATACCACATAAAAATAAGTCATATGAGTATTTTAAAGAAGCAATTATAATGTACTTAAATAAAGAATCAAAGTCAGCAATTGACATCTATAAAAAAATAGCAAAGAAACATGGAGTTGCAGACATACAAAGCACAATGCGTAAGCAGCTAAGAGATGTGATGGATTGGACAGGAAAGTTGGAAAATATATTTGGATATATGGTATCCGAAAATTATGTAACTCCAAAAAATGAAGAATTCATTGCATTGATTGCCGAACGTGTAAATCTGGATATGCAGATTACAGATGAAGAAAAAATAGAGGAGCGTGAAGTAATAGGATATCTGCATATGTTGGGGATACCAGTATATCTTAATGGATATAAGTACTTAATAGAAGCTATAATTAGGTGTAAAAAAGAAATGTTATCACCTACAAAAGAGTTGTATCCAGCTATAGCAAAAAAATATAATACAACTCCTGCAGCAGTTGAACGGCTAATAAGATGTGCAATAATAACTGCATGGAATATAAATCGAATGGATATTGTAAATGAAATTTTTGGAAGTACAATATCACCTGATAAAGGAAATCCTACATCCTCAGAATTTATTAAAACGATTGCTTATTACATAATGTCAAACAAGTAATAATGTTCTATAATCACTTTCTGAATTCATAAAGTAGAATGTCAAGAAAAAGCACTGCATTAATTTGCAGTGTTTTTTATATTTTTTACAATTTTAAAAAAATTTTGCAAATCTTGAACAAAATTGAAAATGAAAAAATTGTAAATGATATTGATGCATAATAAATTTTAAAAAGTCAAATAATAAAAACATAAATCGAAAAAAGGAGGATTTTGTAATGAAAAAAATTATTAATATTTTTTCAATTTTAGCAGTGCTATCATTAATAATTTTCTCAACTAGAACTTATGCAGCGTCATTAGATAGTATAGATATTAATACAAGTAAAACTATAGTTAGACCTGGAGAAGAAGTAGAAGTTACAATAAATTTTGGAGAAGATTTAGGTGCATACACATTTGATATTGCTTATGATGATAATCTTTTTGAATATGCATCAGTAGATGGTGGAACAGCTAATGACACAGCAGATAAAGTAAGAGTAACTTATTATGATGCAACAGGTGGAACAAATCCAAGAGCAAATATGTCAATTAAATTTAATGCAAAAACAGGGATTACTACATCTAATCCAACAGAATTTACTATAACAGCAGAAGGATTAGCAAATTCTGATGCATCTGTAACATATGATGATATTACAACACCAATTGTTAAAAATGTAACAGTAGAACCAGAATATCAAGATTATGAATTAAAATTAGAATATACAGGAGAAATAGTAAAAGGAGAAGAAAAAGAAATGACACTTTCTTATTCTTCAGCAATGGGTAGATATTATAACCATGCCAGATTAGTTGCAGAATATACTGCACCTACTGGAGCAACAGTACAATTATTAGCAAATGATGAAAATGACTTAGAACATGATATTATCCAAAGTGGTTGGGGAGACGCCCAAGGATTTGCAATAGGTGGAAAAGATGTAATGCAAATTTTACAAACTAGAGCAATGTTTAGTGAACAAGGAAATTATACTATTACCTTAAAATTAATAGATAGAGATAATAGTGATAGTGTAATAGCAGAAAAAGAATTTAATTTTGCAGTATTAGAAGAACATTCACCTGTAACACCACCAGCACAAGATCCTGATGAACAAGAACCACCAGTAGAAAATACACCAACAGAAAATCCATCAGAAGAAACAGAACCTACAACATTACCAAAAACAGGTAGCAATATTTATATACCAATAGTAGCAGTTTTAGTAGGTTTAGTAGGAATAAGTGCTTATAGCATAACAAAGAAAAAATAGTAAGAACATTTCTGTAATTTAGCGGACTGCAAAGTCCGCATTTACATAGATTTTAAGTTTTATGAAAGGATATTTACTAAAATGATAAAAAAGAAAAATATAAATTATATTTTAATTCCGATAATAATTATTTTTATAATATGGATAGGTTTAGAAATATATAGAGATGCTAAAAATGAAGTACCTGATATAGGGGAATCATCACAAAATGCTATGAAAAATTTATTCATAATGAATAATGTAGAAAATGAAATTGAAGAAAATAATGAAGTAATACAAAAAGAATACCCTAAAGAAGAAATAATAGAAGAATATAGAGGGTATAAAGTATCAGCTAAATTAGTAATTCCTCAAATAAACCTTGAAACATATATATTAGAAGAATATACAGAGGATTCACTTAATAAATCTGTGGCTAAATTTTGGGGAGCAGACCCAAATAAAATAGGAAATTTATGTGTTGCAGGACACAATGCACCACGAAATAAAAATATGTTTTATAATTTAAAACAGTTAAATGTTGGAGATAAATTGACAATTTCTGATCGTAATATAGGAAAAGTTGAATATGAGATTTATAATATTTATGTTGTTCCTCCAGAAAACATAGATTGTTTATCACAAGCAACAGAAGGAAGAAGAGAAACAACATTAATTACATGTACAAATGATTCAAGTAAGAGAACAATAGTTAAAGCTAGAGAAGTTATTTAAAGAGGTAGATATGAAAAATAAAAAAATAAATATAATTATTATAATGATAATATTAGTAATATTAATAATTTTAAATATAAAAGTTAATGCCTCTGACAAATTATATGGAATAGAAAATTTCCCAAGTAGCTATAGACCATATTTACAGGAAATATCCAAAAAACATCCAAATTGGCAATTTAAAGCTTTATATACAAACCTTGATTGGAATTATGTAATAAATGAAGAAAACATTTTTGGAAAAAATTTAGTACCTAAAAATTATTCAGATAGTTGGAAAAATACTACACCAGGACAATATAATGTTGAAGTAGATAGTGGATGGGTAGATAGTTCAAGAGAGGCAGTAGAATTTTGTATGGATCCAAGAAATTTTTTAAATGAAGTACGATTATTTCAATTTGAAGCATTATCATATGAAGAGCATACAAATAATTTAGACAGTGTTGAAAAAATTTTATATGGAACAGAATTTTATAATAGAAAAGTATCGTATTTAGATGCTTATGGAAATAATATAAACATGAATGAAAAATATTCGGATTTGATTTTAAGAGGTGGACAAGTATCGAGAGTTAGTCCATATCATTTGGCCTCTCGTATTAAACAAGAAGTAGGTCCATTCTTATCTCATAGTTCCATTAGTGGTAATGTAGAAGGCTTTAAGGGACTTTATAACTTTTATAATATTGGAGCAACAAGTTCAGCAGAACCAATGGGAGCAATAAAAAATGGTCTTCAATATGCAAGAGATGGAAAAGGTGCAAGTCAATCAGTTAAAGATAAATATTTAATTCCATGGAATACAAAAGAAAGGTCAATAACAGGTGGAGGAATATTTATAGGATCTAGTTATATAAATGTAGGACAAAATACAATTTATCTTCAAAAGTTTGATGTAAATGATGATAGAAATGGAACATTATTTACACATCAATATATGACAAACGTATTAGCACCTTTTAGTGAATCAAAGTCAATATATAATGGATATCAAAAAAGTGGATTATTAGAAACTCCTATTACATTTATAATACCTGTATATAATAATATGCCATCTACACCTACAAAAAATCCTAATATAAATTCTAATGATTTTGTAACAGATAATACTAGAGCTTATTGTAATGGTAGTAATGTTAATATTAGAACAGGACCATCAACATCATATGAAATAATTACAACAATAAATAAAGAAGATAAAATGGTAAGAATAGGAAGGGGAATTCAATCAGGAGAAAGATGGGATAAAATAATATTAGAAAATGGTATTATTGGATATATTTTCGGATCATATGTAACAGAAATTCCAAATGCTAAAATAGAAGCAATTAATATTAACTTAGACAATAATATATTAAAAAAAGGAGAAAGAAAAAAATTAGAAATAGAAATATTACCAGAGGAAGCAAAAGATAATCAAATTAGAGTTACCTCAAGTGATCCTAATGTTGCAACAGTAGACGAAAAAGGAAATATTAAGGCAATTTCTTCAGGAGAAACCACAATTACTGTTAAAGCTATGGAAAACAATGTACAAAGTCAAATTAAAATAAAAGTATATACACCAGTTACTAACATTGAATTAGATCAAGAAGAAATTTATATGCAAATAGAAGATGAATTTAAAATAAATGCATATATTTATCCAGAAGATTCAGATAATAATACCTATACATTTAGTAGTTCAGACATAGGTATAGCAGATATAGACCAAAATGGAATTATAACAGCAAAATCAGAAGGTACAACAAAAATAACTGTGACTTCAAACGAAAATAGTGATATAAAAGCAGAATGTACAGTAAATGTTGTAAGAAAAATGGATGATTCAGAAATTTACTTTGAAAATCCACTTAAAGTAAATAGTTTTGAAATTAGCGGAATAGAGTATTCTAGCAATACAGTTTTAGATGTAAAAGATAAAATTATTACAGATTTAGAAATAGAAATAGTAAATAAGAAAAATGAATTGATAGAGGATACAGGTATTGTAGGAACGGGAAGTAAAATAAGAATTAAGGAAGATGGGAAAGTTATTAGACAATATCAAATTATTGTATATGGTGATGCAAATGGTGATGGTAAAATTAATAGTGTAGACTTATTAGTATTGCAACGTCATATATTACAAATAGAGCCATTAAAACAAATATACAAAAAAGCTTCTAATATAAATAAGGACGGAAAAAATCCAACATCAGTAGATTTACTATTAATACAAAGGCATATATTAAATTTAAAACAAATAGAACAATAGATTAATGGAGGAACAGCACATGAAGAATAAATTAATAATTTTAATAAATATTATAATGCTAATATTTTGTGCAAATACTTATACGTATGCAGCAAATAAAGGAATAGTGTATATAGAAAGTAATGAAGATATAATAGAAAAGGGAGAAGAAATAGAATTAACTATAAATTTAAAAGATACAAAAACAGGGGCATTTAGCATATCTATATATTATGATGAACTAAAATTTGAATATGTATCAAATATTGAAAATACAAATGTAATAGAAGATAGAGTAATGTTCGTTTGGCATGATGACACAGGTGGATTAGAAGGAAAAGAAGGAGAACTTATAAAATTAAAATTCAGAGCAAAGGACGAAGGATTAGCAACTTTCAATGTACAAGGAGAATTTTATAATGCAAAAGAAGAATTAATAGAAATTGATTTTAAAGAGAAACAAATACAAATAGGAAGAGAGCAAACTAAGTTAGAAAAGCAATTAGAAGAAGAGCAAGGAACTAATACAGAAATAAGTAATGCAAAATTAAAAGATTTAAGACTTGATATAGAGGGAACACATCCAGTATTTAATTCAGATGTGTATGAGTATTATTTGACAACTGAAGAAAATATAAAAGATATAGAAGTATTGGCAATTGCTCAAAATCCTAATTCAACAGTAAATATAAATGGAAATAAAGAATTAAAAAAAGGATTGAATAAAATATCTATTGAAGTAATTTCAGAAGATAATAGTGAAAAAAATATTTATAATATTAATGTAACAAAAACAGATAATATTGAATTATCTAATACAAATTTAGAAATATTAGCAATAGAAAATATTTTATTAAATGTACCATTTGATGTCAACCAAGTTAATTATAAAGCAGAAATAGCAAATGATAAAAACAGTATTAATATTTTAGCAATTCCAGAAAATGAACAATCTGTAGTAGAAATAAATGGAAAAGACAACTTAAAAGAAGGAAATAATTTAGTAACAATATTAGTAACATCTCCAGATAAAATAAGTAATAAAAAATATCAAATAGAAGTATATAAAAGAAATATTGAAGATGAGAAAAAATATATAGAGGAACAAAATACAAATCAAAAGTTATTAGAAAATGCATATAAAATCGAAAAAATAAAATTAGAAGATGAAAATATAAATCAAAATGAAAAAAGCAAAACTAATAAATATATATGGATAATTTTTAGTATAGTAATTATATGTGCAGTAGTAGCCATAATATTTACATTATTACATTTTAAAGGTAATTACAAATTTCTAAAAAAGAAATAGACAACTTAAATATTCATAAATTGTAGGGGCGATTATAAATCGCCTTTTTATATAATAGAAAGATCAAAGAACTCCTATTATATAAAACTAAAAGTAGTATCATAATACAAAAATAACTCATATTATGTAATGTGAGGTGAAAAAATTGAATTGGTTTGAAAATTTAAACTCAGTAGTTCAAGCATTAATTGCTACAACATTTACATGAGGAGTAACAGCATTAGGAGCTTTAGTTGTATGCTTTTTCAAAGAAATGAACAAAAAAGTATTAGATACAATTTTAGGTTTTAGTGCTGGAGTAATGTTAGCAGCTTCATTTTGGTCTTTACTTGCACCAGCAATAGATTTATCCAATGAATTAGGATACATAGCTTGGATATTTCCAACTATAGGTTTTGTATTTGGAGGACTTTTCGTGCTATTATCTGATAGATTTTTAGATAAGGTATTAAAGAATAGTGATAATTTAAAAAAAGCAGATTCATTAAAAAGAAGTATACTTTTAATATCTGCAATTACAATTCATAATATACCAGAAGGGATGGCAGTAGGTGTTGCCTTTGGAGGTATAGCAAGTGGAGTACCAGGAATGACTCTAATAGGAGCAATTATGCTTGCATTAGGTATAGGTATTCAAAATTTTCCAGAAGGTGCAGCAGTTTCCTTACCATTAAGAAATGAAGGATTTTCTAGATTTAAAAGTTTTATGATTGGGCAGGCATCAGCATTAGTAGAGCCTATATCAGCAGTTATTGGAGTAGTATTGGTTTTGAGTATAAGGAGTATATTGCCACTTTTACTTTCATTTGCAGCAGGTGCAATGATTTCAGTTGTAGCAAGAGAACTATTACCAGAATCAATAAAAGAAAATAAAAATTTAGCAACATTAGGGTTAATAGTTGGTTTTATAATAATGATGATATTAGATGTTGCATTAGGATAATAGTAATTTAAAACTAATGGTTGAACGAAAAAAAATAAAATGATAAAATATATAGAAAGAAATACGAGGAAAAAGCAAATGAAAAACGTTAAAACACCTGATACTGTATATATATATATATATATATCGTAAGGTTTAATGAAATAGAATTACGTAAACGTAGAAAGAACTATGTTTTTTAGAGAAATCTAAAAAGCATAGTTTTTTGCGTAAAATAAACAAAAACAAAGAATTCCAACCAAAGGAGACGGTCAAAATTGGTTGAAAAAGGAGGAAAGTAGGATGTATGTAGCAAAAGAAGCTAACTATAAGAAAAAGTTTTTTAATAATAAATTAAAAAGTAGAGAAGGTGGAAGATTATCTAATATAGTAATAAAGATGAATAAAAAGAACGAATGTAGAGGAGACTATCAGTCGCCATCAGGTATAACATTAGTAACATTGGTTGTTACAATAATAGTTTTATTAATATTGGCAGGTATAACAATAAATTTTACCTTAGGAGATAATGGAATAATATCAAGAGCAAAAAAAGCAGTAGAAAAATATAAACAAGCTGAAGAAAATGAAATAGAAATGTTAACACAGTTTGGAAATGAGATAAAGATAGAAGGTAATACAGAAACAAATACAAATGCTGATATCGAAGAACTAATGAACAAATTAGCAGATTTAGAGAATAAATATACTAATCTTAATGAAAAATATGAAAATATACAAAATGAAATGAATGAAAAGGATAATAGGACACTAGAACAATTAGAAACTAGAGGAAGTTATCGGTAACAATGGGCATGGAAAATTCTATATATATAAATTAGGTGGAAAAAAGTGTCTATTTTATTCATATATGACTCCAGGTTATAATTTACAAGAAGGTAAATATAGCTTATATATGAATTATCCAAATGAAATCGATAAAATAGATTTTTTGGTATCAGAGGCTTATGCATATAATATAGCTACAGTTGACTCTCGATATTCAATTACTAAAGGGATTTGTGATTATTATCAAGATGAGAGAATACTATATGGGCGATTTACTAGCAAATGTGCTGAAGCAAATGTAGGTAATGTATCTTATCAAGGAGTACGTTTTATAGGATTAGCAACATTAAAATAGTGAAAAATAATCAAAATACTAATTAGCCTAATAATCAATTTGATGTTCAATATAACAAAGAAGAAATAAAAAACGAAACAGTAATGGCAGCACAACAAGTTATATATAATAACTTCAATAGTTTTAAATATTTAATGATGTAAAATAATAAGTTAGTATTGTTAGACAAAATTGGATATGATAAAATATGTAAAAATAAATACGAGGAAAAAGCAAATGAAAAACGTTAAAACACCTGATACTGTATATATATATATATATATATCGTAAGGTTTAATGAAATAGAATTACGTAAACGTAGAAAAACTATGTTTTTTAGAGAAATCTAAAAAGCATAGTTTTTTGTGGTTGCAGGGGCAACCAAAGGGGACAGTCAAAATTGGTTGAAAAAGGAGGAAAGTAGCATATATGTAACAAGAGAAGATAAGTATAAAAAAATTTTTTATTATAAATTAAATTGTAGGGACGATTATAAATCTCCCTAAAAAAGATAATATTAAACAAAAGAATAATAAATTCAATAATAGAAATAATAATAAAAATAAGTAAAATAAAGCAACTAATAATAATTGCAAAATAAAAAATGATATTATATAAATAATAAAAAGCAATTAAAATAAATTGCAAAAACAAAGGAGGATAAATAAAGTGGTAAAAGGTGTAAAGAATATAAAAAACGTTCGTATGGGCGACTATCAGTCGCCCGCAGGTATAACATTGATAGCATTAGTCGTAACAATAATAGTGTTATTAATATTAGCAGGAATAGCTATAAGCCTAACAGTAGGCAATAATGGGTTATTTACAAGAGCCAAAAATGCGGCGAATACATGGAGGGAAGCAGAAGCAAATGAAGCAAGCGAAATGCAGAGTTTTGCAAATACTTATGATGAAACATTAAAGAATTTAGGATTAGATGGAAATGGAGGAAATAATAAAAATCCATTAAAAGAAATAACAGGAGAAGAAAGAACAAATACAGAAACAACAGATAAAAATGGAAATAGAGTAGTAGTTCCAGCAGGATTTAAAGTAATAAACCCTGATCAAACAGTAGAAGAAGGAATAGTAATAGAAGATGTAAGTGCAAATAACAATGATACAGTAGGAAATCAATTTGTATGGATTCCATGCTCATTAGATGGAGAAAATAATACATTAAAATATGATAGATATGCATTTACAAGAGATGATTGGAGTGGAAGGCAATCATTTGTATTAGTATCAAATGGAGAATATGAAAAAGATGCAGATGGAAGTTATAAGATACAAAAAGTAAATAATACATCAGGTTATTATCATGAAGCATTACCAGAAGATGAAAGAATAAGTATACAAAAATATGGAGGGTATTATTTAGGTAGATACGAAGTTGGAACAGATAGTTCAAGAAACGAAAGTAGTGAAGGAAATATAATCGCAACTGCAAGAATAAAAGAAAATTTACCAGTATATAATTGGATAACAAGAGATGAAGCGAAAACTATAGCAGAAAGAATGTATACAGGAAAGTCAAAATTATGTAGTAGTTATGCATGGGATACAGCCTTACAGTTTATAGAGGGAACATATGCAGTAAATAGTGAAGGCGGAAATTATTCAGGAAATGGAGGCTTAAAAAATACAGGATATCACGCAGTAAAAAACATATATGATATGGGAGGAAATGTTTTTGAATGGACAACAGAGACCTATGACTCTGTCTTTCGTTGCGTTCAGCGTGGTGGCTATTACAACATTGTTGCTCTTTACTACCCAGCGGGCAGTCGTGATTACGGCAGTACCATCAGTTCTGGTAGTAACATTGGCATGAGAGGCACTTTATATATGTAGACCTGAGTTCTAATAGCAACCAATAAAAATATAAAGATATAAATAAAGATTGAAAGTTTTATATAAAACATATATAATAATGTAAATTATAAAAGTTTATTAAAAGAGGTACTATATGAGTGAAACAACATTTGCAATTATTGAAATAGGAAGTAATAATACAAAAACACACGTATATGAAAAACAAAAAAGCATATATGAAAATATTTGCACAGTAGAATTAAAAAAGAATTATGGAATATATAATAAAATTAATAGTGAAGATATAGAAAAATTATGTAGTGAAATAGAAAAAGCTTTTAGCTATACTAATAATGTTTATGTATTTGGTTGCAGTATTTTTAGAAAAATAACAAAAGAAGAGTTAGAAGAAATAAATAGTTACATATATGATAAATTTAAAATAAAAATATCTGTTGTATCACAAGAAAAAGAAGCAGTATATACTGCTTTTGGATGTTATAATAATATAGAATATAATGGGAATATTTGCATATTTATTGGCGGTGGAGGTTCAACAGAATTATTAATTGTAAATAACAAAGAAATAATATATAAAAAATATTTAAATTTTGGTGTTGTAGATATTACTAATAAATTTAGCACGCTAAAAGAAGATATACCAACTTGTAGTTTTGATGAAGTATATTCATACATAGATTCATTAATAGAAGATGATTTCAACATTAAATGTGATTTGTTAATTCTTGCAGGAGGAGATCATTTATATTGGTACAATAATGCTAAATATGATTTAATAAAAAATGAATTATATGAAGATGATAAACAAAAGTATATGCTTACAATAGATATGAGTGATAAATATGATAGAAATGCTTATATTACTTCATTAAATAGAATAAGAGAAAATAGCGATAATCCATTATGGTTTGATGGGTCAAGGGCTATGAAGGCAATAACAAATGTAGTATTACATAGAATAGATGCGAAGTATATAATACCAACAAAAATAAATATGGAAGATGGATTAAGAGAAAAAATATTAAATAAATAAAACAGAAGGAGTCCCTTAGCAGGGGCTCTTTTCTGTTTTTGAGTTTTAGTTTTTTTTCCACCTGGTAAACACTATGAGTGCTCCGCCGAAGATGAATATTGTGGGCCAAAAGAGTTTTGATACCCAGGACTGGATGAGCATGATGCATATAAGCCCTAACGGTATCTAGCATAATTTTAACATATTTGATGTAAAATAACAAATTAGCATAGATTATTAATATTTAATTAATAGTTAGTTAAAATTTGCTTAAGTCACTTACTTGTCACTTTAAAGCTGGTATAATTTAAATGAAAAGAAGAAAGGAGAAAAATTATGGAAATTTTAAGAGTGGAGAATTTAAATAAAATTTATGGAAAAGGAGGATCAGAAGTAAAGGCTTTAGATAATGTTTCCTTTTCAGTAGATAAAGGAGAATTTGTAGCAATAGTAGGTGCTAGTGGTTCAGGAAAATCTACGTTATTGCATTTAATTGGTGGAGTAGATAGACCAACAAGTGGAAAAGTGTTTATAGATGGAAAAGATATATATAAATATAATAATGACGAATTAGCTATATTTAGAAGAAGGCAGGTTGGACTAATATACCAGTTTTATAACTTAATACCTATTTTAAATGTTGAAGAAAATATAACTTTACCTCTTAACTTAGATAATAGAGAAATAGATAAACAAAGATTAAATGAATTAATAAAAGTATTAGGATTAGAAAACAGGAAAAAACATTTGCCTAATGAATTATCAGGAGGCCAGCAACAAAGAACTTCTATAGGAAGAGCAATGATAACAAATCCAGCTATAATACTTGCAGACGAGCCAACAGGAAATTTAGATTCTAAAGCAAGTGCTGAGATTGTAGAATTATTAAAAAAATCTAATAAAGACTATAAGCAGACAATAATAATGATAACTCATAATATCGAAATAGCAAAATGTGCAGATAGAATTATAAAAATAGAAGATGGAAAGATAGTTTAATTTATTAGAAAGGAGTAACATTAAAATGAATATTCTTAAAAATTTATCTATAAGAAATTTAAAACTAAATAGAAAAAGAACAATAAGTACAATTATAGGAATCATACTTTCAGTAGCTTTGATATGCGCAGTGGCAACAATGCGGAACAAGTTTTAAGGAAACATTAGTAAAAAATACTATAGAAGAAACAGGATATTATCATATAAAGATATCAGACATATCATCTGAAAAAATCAGAGATTTAAAAAATAATAGAGATATAAAATCTACAATTGAAATAAAAGAGGTTGGATACTCAATTTTGAATGGAAGTCAAAATCAAGGAAAGCCATATTTGCATGTATATTCAACTAATTATGAAAATTTTAAAAATCTAAAATTTAAATTATTAGAAGGAAGCTTTCCAAAAAATGAAAATGAAATAATAATTAGTAATCATATAATAAATAATGGAAAGGTAAACTTAAAATTAGGAGATAGTATTACATTAAATATAGGAGACAGACAAACATTAGATGGTGAAAAGTTGGGTACAAATAATCCATATATAGAAGAATTGCCAGAACATATAATAAATGAAGAAAGCAAAACATTTAAGATTGTAGGAATTATTGAAAGACCTAATTATGGTTTTGAAGAATATAGTGATCCAGGTTATACAGCTATAAGCACTAATATAGATAGAGGAAATACAAATATATATTTAGCATTAAAGAATGTAAAAGACTATAAAACTTCAATGCCAAGAATATTAGATCTAAAAGATTATAATGAAATAAAAAAAGGTGTTACAAGTTCAAAATATGAAAATTATGATATAAATACTGAATTATTAAGGTGGGAAGTATTTGAATTTTCAGACTCAACTATAAGTATGCTATATTCAGTAGTTGGCGTAGTTATATTTATAATTATATTTACGAGTGTATTTTGTATTAGAAATTCATTCGCAATATCAATTACTGAAAAAATAAAAATGTATAGTATGCTTTCAAGTGTAGGGGCAACAAAAAAACAAATAAAGAAAAATGTTATTTTTGAGGCAATGATATTAGGAATAATAGGTATACCTTTGGGAATATTATCAGGACTTTTTGCAGATTTTATACTGCTAAAAATAGTAAATGCTTTATTAGGTGACTATATACTTAGTAATGTAAAGAATATAGGACTTACAATTTCTATTTTTGCAATAATACTTTCTATTATATTAGGCTTTGTAACTATATATTTATCAGCAATAATGTCAGCTAAAAAAGCAGCCAAAATTAGTCCAATTGAAGGATTAAGAAGTTCAAATGATATAAAAATAAAAGGCAAAAAACTAAAAACACCAAAAATAATTTCAAAAGTATTTAAAACTGGAGGAGTGCTAGCATATAAAAACTTAAAAAGAAGTAAGAAAAAATATAGAACTACTGTAATATCAATAGCTGTCAGTATATTCATATTTATTACAATGAATTCTTTTATTACAAATGCTTTTGAATTTACAGGCAATTATTATAAAGATTACGATTATAATATGATAGTATATGGGAATTTTACGGCTGAAGAAGCAAATAAAATGCTAATGCTAAATAATATAGAAAGAAGTTACAAATTATATCATGGCAAATCATATATAGAAATTACTGATTCTTCTAAAGTAAATCAACAAACAGAATTAGCAGACATTTATATGGAAGATGAAAATGGAAACGTTATTAATAAAGAAATAAACTCTAATTTAGAAATAGCAGCATTAGATAGTAATTCATTTAAAAGTTATTGTAAAAAAATAGGCGAGAACTACGAAAAAGTGAAGAAAAGTGGAATTTTATGCGATTATATTCAAATTTATAGTGTAGAAGATAATAATACAAAAGAGTTAAGAAAATATAAATATACAAAAAATGATATAATTACAGGAAAATGTGAAGATAAAGAAGTAAATATAAAAGTAGGGGCAATATCAAAAATAAGACCATATGGTTTAGAAAACACATATTATAGTGGTGGATATTTAATAGTAGATGCAGAAGAATATAAAGATTATGGGCTACAATTAAGCGAAATTTTAATACAATCTAATAATGCAGATAAATTAGAAGAAGAGGTTAAAAAAGTATCATATAATGCTAGAGTTAGAAATATAGAAGCGGAAGCAAAAGAACAGAATTCTATGGTTATAGTTGTAAAAATATTCCTTTATGGATTTATTACAGTAATAAGTTTAATTGGTATAACAAATATATTTAATACAATTACATCTAATATGGAATTAAGGCAAAAAGAATTTGCAATGCTTAAAAGTATAGGAATGACAAAAAAAGAATTTAACAGAATGATAAATTTAGAAACATTATTTTATGGAACAAAATCATTAATATATGGTATCATATTAGGATTAATAGGAACATTTGTAATGTATAAATCGTTTTCAGTTAAAATAGATAGTGGTGTATATATACCTATAAACCCTATAATAATATCAATCATATTTGTATTTATTCTAGTGTTTATAATAATGAGATATGAATTATCAAAAATTAATAAGCAAAATACAATAGAAACAATAAGAAAAGAGAATATTTAGGGAGATATAGAAATCTCTCTAAATTTATTATATAATAATAAAAAAGGAAGGATTAGATATGCAAGTTTTATTAGTAGAAGATGATGAAATGATAGCAAAGGGATTAAAATATTCATTTGAACAAAACAAATTCGACTTAATTCATAAAATGAATGTTAAAGATGCTACATATTTTTTAAAAAATAATAAAATTGATTTTATAATATTAGACATTTCACTTCCAGATGGAAATGGATTTGAACTTTATAATAAAGTAATTAAAAAACTAAATATTCCTACTATTTTCCTAACTGCAAAAGACGATGAGGAAACTGTAGTAAAAGGTTTAGAGTTGGGTGCAGAAGATTATATTACAAAACCATTTTCTACTAAAGAATTAATAGCAAGAATAAATAGGATAATATTAAGGGAAAAGAAAAACTTAATAATAGAAGCAAAAGATATTAAATTTGACATAGATAAAATGGTAGTATATAAAGATAATAAAAAGATAGATTTGACCAGTTTAGAACTTAAAATATTGCATTTGCTTTTTATAAATATAAATAAAGTAGTGACCAGAAATGAAATTATAGACAAGATATGGGAATGGACAGGAAATGATGTTAATGACAACACAGTAACAGTGTATTTAAAAAGAATAAGAGAAAAACTACAGTCAGATTTAATTATAACAATAAAAGGAATTGGATATAGAATAGATGAAGAATAAAATAGAATTCAAAAAAACAATAATGTTTAGTATATGCACAATTTTGATTTGGAGTATTATTTTTATTGTATTTAATATTTATCAATATAGAATGTATACAAAAAACTTTAACAATAAATTAGAATGTATAATTGAAAAAATTTTAATAACTTACCCTAACATAGAAAAAAATGATTTGATTGAAATTTTAAATAATAGTAAATTAAGAAATAAGGATGTATTAAGGGAATATGGTATTAGTTTAGAACGAGATTCTGCCATAATAGAAAACGAAGAATACTTTAAAAAATTTATATTATTAAATATAACATTACTGATACTATTGTCTACGTCAATATTAGTTATTTTCTTAAAATATAATAATTCTAAAGATAGAAAATTGAAACAAATAACGAAATATATAGAAGAGATAAATAAGAAAAATTATAAGTTAGATATAAACGAAAATACTGAAGACGAATTATCAATTTTAAAAAATGAAATATATAAAACTACAATAATGTTAAAAGAGCAAGCAGAAAACTCTATAAAAGATAAATTGAATTTAAAGGATTCTTTATCAGATATTTCGCATCAATTAAAGACACCACTTACATCAATAACTATAATGTTAGATAATATAATAGATAATCCTAATATGGATGAAAAAACAAAAAAGGAATTTATTAAAGATATAAAAAGAGAAATAACTAATATAAACTTTTTAGTACAAGCACTTTTAAAATTATCTAAATTTGACGCAAATACAATAAATTTTACAAACAAAGAAGTTAAAATAAATGATATAATAAACGAATCAATAAAAAATGTTTCAACATTATGTGACTTAAAAAATGTTGAAATATTAGTAAAGGGTAATAAAGAAGACACTATAAAATGTGATATGAAATGGCAAATAGAAGCAATAACTAATATACTTAAAAATTCTGTAGAGTATTCTGAAAATTTTGGTAAAATACAAATTATTTATGAAAAAAATAAATTATATGCAGAAATAAAAATTATTGATAATGGAAAAGGAATTGAAGAAGAAGAAAGTAATCATATTTTTGAAAGATTTTATAAAGGAAAAAATTCTTCAAGAGAAAGTATAGGTATAGGGCTTGCCTTAGCAAAAACTATAATTGAGCAAAATAATGGGAGTATTTCAGTGCAATCAAAAGTAGGAAAAGAAACTATATTTATAATTAAATATTTTGAAATTTGATTAAATTAAAGAAATGTAAGTTGTTATTAGGATTGGAGGAGTAATGGCTTCAATAAGAGTAAATGATTTGACTTTTGGATATGATGGAAGTTATAGGAATATATTTGAAGATGTATCATTTAATATAGATACTGATTGGAAATTGGGTTTAATTGGTAGAAATGGTAAAGGGAAAACTACATTTTTAAAATTATTGCAGGGAAAGTATGAATACAAAGGTATAATATCTAAGAATGTTGATGTTGATTATTTCCCTTTTGAAGTTGTAAATAAAAATAAAATGTCAATAGAAGTTGTTCATGAAATTGCTCCAAATGTCCACGAGTGGGAAATTATGAAAGAACTGAACTTAATTAATGCAGATACAGAAATATTATATAGAAATTTTAATTTATTAAGTGGTGGAGAGCAAATAAAGATACTTTTAATAAGTCTATTTTTAAAAGGAAACAATTTTTTACTTATAGATGAGCCTACAAATCATTTAGATATTGAAACAAGAAATAATTTAGTTAGTTATTTAGAAAAGAAGAAGGGATTTATATTAGTCTCTCATGATAGAAATTTTTTAGATAAGGTTGTAGATCATATAATTGCTATAAATAACACTAATATTGAAATTAAGCAAGGCAATTTTTCATCCTGGAAAGAAAATAAGGATAGACAAGATAATTTTGAAATAATGCAAAATGAAAAGTTACAAAAAAACATAAATAGACTTGAAATAGCTTCTAAAAATTCTGCAAAATGGTCAAATGAAGCAGAAAAGGGAAAAAGTAAAAGATACAATCCAGAAACTACAATAGATAAGGGATATGTAGGGCATAAAGCTGCTAAAATGATGAAAAGTTCAAAAGTTATTGAACAAAGAACTCAAAAAGCTATAGATGAAAAATCTAATTTATTGAAAAATATAGATAGAAATGAAGACTTAAAAATTATTCCTTTAGAAAGTAATAGAAATCCGTTAGTTTTAGCAAATAAATTACAGATAAAGTATAGTGAACAAGTAATATTCAAACCTATTTCCTTTGAAATAAATAATGGAGATAGAGTTGCAATAATTGGTAAAAATGGAATTGGAAAATCAAGTATATTAAAACTTATTATAGGAAAAGAAATACAATATAATGGAGAATTTAAAGTGGCAAATGACTTAAAAATATCTTATGTATCACAAGATACAGAAGATTTAAAAGGAAATTTGAAAACTTTTATTAGGTATAATAAAATAGAAGAAAGCATCTTTAAAGCAATGTTAATAAAAATGGGTTTATCTAAATCAGATTTTGATACCAATATACAAGATATGAGTGAAGGTCAAAAGAAAAAGGTTCTAATTGCAAAAAGTATATCAGAACAAGCGAATATTTATATATGGGATGAGCCTTTGAATTATATTGATATATTAACAAGAATACAGATAGAAAATGCTATTTTAAATTATAAACCTACTCTCATTTTTGTAGAACATGATAAAACATTTATTGAAAATGTAGCAAAAAAAATTATAAATTTAGAAAGATAGGTTGAAACAACCTACAAGTTAATAAAATGATTGAAAAAATGAAAAATGGAAAATATTTAAATTAAAAAGGAGTTATAATTATGACTGCTATTTTAGCAAGATATTATAGTAATTTTAAATCAGAAGATATAGAAATATAACAATGAATTAAAATTTTGAAAGGAGATAAATTTATGGCAAGAGTAGTGAAAAACAAAGAATTAGCTAATACAAGATTAGCAACTAATTATGGAGGATGGATGTATTGTGATAAGTGTAATGAAAACATAGGATATTTATGTTATTCTACTTATGATAAAGTAGAATTAAAATATCAATGTAATTGTGGTAATAAGGGTAGTGCATTATTAGATTTTGAAGATAGTAAAATAGGAAAAAATTGCGATGATGAATTAACTATTATAAAAAATAGATTATGTTGTCCTAAAGATAATGATCCTTTAATTACTATATTAGATAAGAAATTATCTAATTATGAAATAAAGATCACTTGTAAATCTTGTGAAAGTATTTATAAAAAAGTGAAATAAGAATTACAATTTGGGGTTATAAATCTTAAATGTTAATAAGCATTGCTTGTAGCAACGATCTAATCTGTATATAATAGTTTGTAAAGAAGGGAGTTGTTTAAAATGTTAAAAGAAAACATTAAATTAATAAGAAAATCAAAAGGACTTTCACAAGAAGAACTTGCTATCAAGTTAAATGTGGTAAGGCAAACAATTTCTAAATGGGAGCAAGGATTGTCAGTTCCAGATTCAGAAATGTTAATCTCAATATCAGAGGTTCTTGAGACGCCAGTAAGTAGTCTACTTGGAGAAAACGTTTCAGAATCTAAAGCAAATGATTTAAAATCAATTTCTGAAAAATTAGAGATAATAAACTTACAACTATTACAGAAGAAGAATGCAAAAAGAAAAATGATTCATTGGATGCTAATTTCATTATGTGCTATCATCATAATAATTTTCATCTCGTTATTTTTATTAAATAGTCCTTATTTTAATTGGGATTATAATAATCCAGAGAATGCTATTTTAGGAGTTTCTTTTCACTCATTCGAGTGGATATTTGTTAGGATAGCACCAATTATTTTTATTGTATCAATCTTTGGGATTGCATTTACTCGAAAAAAAGTTTAAAATAGGTTGCGAACATAGGGACAGACTATTTGTTCATAAAGAAAATGTATATTGTTATATGTAAACAAATAAATTTACAAGTTGTAGGAGGTAGAAAATGAAAAAAGAAAAAAGGAAAAATGAAAATAGCATTATAAAAAATAAAACAATTTCTATTTTAGTTACCTCATTATTATTTATAGCAATATTAGTATGCATTATTTGTGATTTAGCCATTTTAGGTAAACTTACTTGGTCTATAATTACAACAAGTTCAATTATGTTTGCTTGGTTAATTTTAATTCCAATAATGACATTGGGCAAAAAAGGAATAAGTATAAGTTTAGCAATATTAAGTGTTATTGTTATTCCTTATTTATATATATTAAGTATTTTGATAAAAGAAAATATGATATTCACAATAGGAATTGCAATGTCTATAATTGCAATTATATATGCATGGTGTATATTTTGGATTTTTAAACTATTACAAAAAAGAAAAAATAAGGCAATGATAATTACCTTATTATTATCAATACCAGTTTATTTAATTATAAATATTATCTTATCTAAAATGATTTTAGAGCCAATAATTGATATATGGGATATATTATCAATAATTATAATAATCATTTTTGCAAGTATATTGTTTATATATGATTATATTAAAAACAAAAATGAAAAAAATATGTAAAAGCGAACAAGAAATTAAAAAGTCATTTTTACAAAAATATTTATAAGAAAGGTTAAGGTAAGTGTATGAAAAAAAAAGATTATTTTTGTTGTAATAATATTTGTAGTTTTAATATTGCTATTTCCAATTCCAATTCATTTAAAAGATAGAGGTAGTATTAAGTTTAAAGCATTACTATATACTGTAACAAAATATAATAAATTATTACCAATAAATGAAAAAACAGAAAATGACTATATTAAAGGCATAAAAGTAGAAATATTAGGAACTGAAGTTTATAATAATATAGATGACAATTTTATTAGAAGTGAACAAAATTCATCAAATTTAGAAGGAGAAACTTATAATAGTTTTGTAGGAACTGTATTAGAAGAAACAACGACATATATGATTGTAGAACCAAATGAAGACGAAGAAGAAAGAAAAACAGCAGACAAAATAAAAATTAATTATGGAACAGATCACATAGACTTTTTATATGGTATAGGAAGAAAAGTAATAATTAATTATACTGGATATATTAAAGAAACTTATCCAGCACAAATAGATACTGATAATATTTTAATTAATGGATATGAAGAATTTGAATTAACAGTGAAAACATCTGAAAACAAAAATAAAGTAAAAGTATTAAACAGTAAAGAACTATATAAAAATGATATAGAGTATGATTTATATTACTATGGAATTGATAAAGTTGAAGTAACTATTAACAACACTACAATGTCACTAGAAGAAGCATTAAGAAGTGGAAAAATAACTATTGATGGGTTGATAATAAAAGCAAATAAAAATTTTCCAGATGCCGAAGTTTATAAAGATGGTGGTAGTGTACAGTATAATTATGATAACTATACAATAATAAAAATGCACAAGATTGATGGAAATAGAGATGTGTATATTGGAACAAAAGATATGACAATAAATAGTGCAATTGGTGAATAATTTATTTACTAAAAATAGGTAAAGATATGTCAGGTAATTTAGTTGAAAATTATCTGGCATTTATGATATAATTCGATCAAATTGAAATAAAAAAGGAGAAAAAATATGAAAATTGCTGTAACTTATGAAAATGAAAGTGTATTTCAACATTTTGGACATACAAAACAATTGAAAATATATAATACTGATAAAGAGCATATTAATGATGAAACAATAATAGAAGTTAATGAAAATGGACATGGTGCTTTGCTAGAATTACTTTGTAATAATGATGTCGAAATATTAATTTGTGGGGGAATTGGTAGTGGAGCAAAAGAAGCATTACAAAGTGCAAATATCAAAATTTATGGAGGAGTCGTTGGAAATGCAGATAATGCAGTAAAAGATTTACTAAATAAAAAGTTACAATATGATACAAAAGCACACTGTGAACATCATAAAACAGATAATCATTCTTGTAAAGAACATAGCTGCAATTCAGATAAACATGGATGCAAAGGAAACTAAAAGTGTAATATATAAAAAATTGAAGCAATTATTTTTATAATATGAAGAATAAAAGTAGTTTCTACAAAATACAATAGAAATAAAACTAAAGGAGGGAGAAAATTTTGGCAATAAGATTAAATTCTAACAAAGAAATTGTAGATGCTATAAAGGAAGGATTGAAAAAAACAGGCGGATATTGCCCATGTAGAATAGAAAGAACAGATGACACTAAATGTATGTGTAAAGAATTTAAAGAGCAGATAAAAGATCCTAATTTTGAAGGATATTGTCATTGTATGCTTTATTATAAAGATAGTAACTAAGGAGGAAAGACAATGAGTAATATGAATTTAAATAGTTTTAATGAAGAAATGGTTAACACTGATAAATTAATTTTAATTGATTTTTATACAAATTGGTGTGGACCATGTAAAATGCTATCTCCAATTATATCTGAAATAGGAAATGAATATGCAAATAGTATTGATGTTTACAAAATAAATGTAGATGAAAATCAGGATTTGGCTTCAAAATATAACATAGTAAGTGTTCCAACTCTTGTATTTTTAAAAAATGAGAAGATTGTAAAAACTACTATTGGTTTTCGTACAAGATCTGAATTAAGCAATATTATAGAAGATTTATTATAAATAAAAGTAAGAAGGGATTTATATATGGAAAAAAAACTAAAAATAATAATAGAAAAATGTCCTCAAAATCATAAGTGTCCAGCTGTAAATGTTTGCCCAGTTGGAGCACTAAATCAAAAAGACTTTGAAGCACCAAAAATAGACTATGATAAGTGCATAAGGTGTGGAAAATGTTCAAATTTTTGTCCTAAAAATGCATTGGTATTATAATTAATAAAGTAGGTGAATATGTTCAAAAAAATATAATTATATAGATTGATAAAATTTAAATTTTATGATATATATTAATTATTAACAGAATAAGGAGAACTAAATATGTCAGAGTGGAGATGTACAAAGTGTGGAAACACAGAATTTGAAAGAGATCAATTTCAAGCTACAGGAGGAAATTTTGCCAAAATATTTGATGTGCAAAATAAAAAATTTATTACAATAAGTTGTACTAAATGTGGATATACAGAAATCTATAAAACTACAACAGACACAGGAATGAATATATTGGATTTCTTTACTAATTAATATATAAATTTGACAAAGTATATAAAACATGCTAAAATTAAAACATATTTAAGAGTTTACCTAAGAGTGATATAACTTAAGCGGTAAAGGGTAGTTATAGCTACTTACACTTGTGAAGTGATATGAATAAGTCTTGCAAAGGAGTCTTAAAAGATTTCTTTAGCAAGACTTTTTGAATATTAATAAAAAATAATAAGAATATATAAAAGAGGTGGTAAGTAATATGAATGCAAAAGGAAAATTAAAATTAGTTTTTCCAACAAGGGAATATAAAAAACAAATTGAAGAATATTTGCAAGAACATTTAGATTATGGAGAAAATGTGTTACATGGAGTAGGTGGAGTAGGTGGATTAGATAGGATTAAAGACTTTGATACATGGATGAGAAAAATAAAAAATGATTTACAAGAGCAAACAGTAGAATCTGGAAGGGTTCCAGCAACATTATTTTTAGGAGTTAGAAAATCAGACAATAAAGTTGTGGGGACAATTCAGATTAGGCATAAATTAAATGATAAATTATTGAAAAGTGGAGGACATATTGGCGATGGAGTTAGACCATCAGAAAGAAAAAAAGGATATGCTTCAGAGATGATAAGGCTAGCACTAGAAGAATGTAAGAAGTTAGATATAAATAGAGTTCTAATGGTTTGCGATAAAGATAATATTGCATCAGCCAAAAGTATAATGAAAAATGGAGGAATTTTGGAAAATGAATTTATTGATGAAAATGGAAAAACAAATCAAAGATATTGGATAAGTTTGAAAAAAAGATTTACAGATAGGTATGTACATGGAAAAGCTGAAAAATCAGAGCAAAAAATATTATCAATAAAAGAAAAAAATTTTTCAGGGGATATATATTTTTATAATTTTATTAATGTTAGAGCAAAAACTATAATACCTAATTTTAGATGTATATTAGATAACAATTACAAATGGTTGGAATTTTATGATTACAATTCAAAGGTAAAACTAACAGCAATATACGATGAAAATAATGAAATAATAGAATGGTATTTTGATATAGCAAGGGAAATTGGAAAATATGGTAATGTTCCATTTGAAGATGATTTATATCTTGATGTTGTTGTAACAAGTGAAGGAAAAATAATATTACTTGATGAAGATGAACTAAAAGGAGCATTAGATAGAATGGAAATAACAAATAGAGAATATAAAGAAGCATATAAAGAAGCTAATCAATTAATAGATAGATTAAGTAATAAAAAAGAAGAATTAGAAGAATTTACTCATAAATATTTAAAATTAATGATAGGAGATGGGATTTAAATGCCTAAATTTATATTGATAATTGGACCTCAGGCAGTTGGTAAAATGACAGTAGGACAGGAATTGTCTAAAATAACAGGGTGTAAGTTATTTTATAATCATATGACAATAGAAATGGTAAGATTAATATTTGATTATGATAAAAAAGCATATAATAGAATGAATAAACTTATAAGATATGAAGTATTTAAGGAATTTTCAAAGAGTAATGAAAAAGGAATAATATTTACAGGATGTTTTGATTTTGAAAATGATTTTGAGGAAGAAAAGAAAGAAACTGATAGTTGGATGAAATTATTTGAAGAAAGTTATGTAATAGAATTAGAAGCAACTTTAGAAGAAAGACTAAGGAGAAATAATACAGATAATAGACTTAAATATAAAGAATCCAAAAGAGATTTAGAATGGAGTGAAAGGGAATTAGTAGAATCTATGAAAAGACACAGATTCAATTCTAAACCAGGAGAGGGAGAAAAAATATTTAAAAATTACATTAAGATTAATAATGAAAATATATCAGCTAAAGAAGTAGCTAATATAATAAAACAAGAATTTAGTTTATAAAAAGGAGTATATAAAAATGAAATATTTTAAAAAATTACTAGGAGAAAGAATTTATTTATCTCCAATGAATATAGAAGATTCAGAAAAGTATGTAGAGTGGTTTTGTGATTTTAAAACAGCAGATGGAATAGAAAAAAGTGGAAATCTAATGAGCATGTATTAATCATCAAAATAGAATTGGTACAGTCGGTATATTTATAGGTGAAGAAAAGAAATATGGATATTTTATCAAATGAATTTAAGGAAAATTATATAAAAAACAAGAATATATAAGAAACAAAGGTAAACATGTGTGAACATAGAGACAGACTTAAAACAAATAGACTGTTCCATGTTCACAACTTTGTTTGTAGGTCTTTTAACACCTTCTTTACATAAATTTATATTTATATATTTACAAAATATATGAGATAAGATATAATAAAAATCGTTATATAACATATGTTATATAACGAAGGAGGAAAAATGTGCCACCAAATAAAAAATTTCAAAGAGAAGAGATTATAAATACTGTATATAAAATTGTAGAAAAAGAGGGAGTTAATTCAGTAAATGCCAGAAGAATTGCAAAAGAAATGGGAGGATCAGTACAGCTCATTTATCATAACTTTGAGGCTATGGAAGAATTAAATAAAGCAGTTTTTGATAAAATTTATTTAAAATATCAAGAAACTCTGAAACAAGCAATAGATAAAGAAAAACCTTATTTAGCAAAAGGAATGGCATATGTAGATTTTGCTAGAAAGTATCCAGAATTTTATAAAATTATATTTATGCAACAAAGTAAAATGAATTTAGAAGAATTCATACAAGCTGATATTGAAACAACAGAAAATGTTATGGAATCTATTACTAAAAAATTTGATATTTCTGAAGAGGATTTAAAAGACTTTCATATTAAGATATGGATATTCACTCATGGTTTAGCTTGCCTTATTGCTACAAAGACTGTTGATTTTTCAAATGAAGAAGTAAAGAAACTGTTGTTGGATACAGTACAAGAGATGTTTAGAGGATATAAGAAAGGTGATAAGGTTGAAAAATAATTACAATTTTGACGTTGTCAAACTGCATTTGAAATTTAATCAACGTACAGTTAAGTACGCCTCATAAATTTCAAATTTGTTTTCCTAGTCAAAATTTAATTCTTTTCCAACTGTATTTATTACTTATAGAAAGGAAGGATAATAAAATGAATAATATTATTGAAGTCAAAAATTTGCTAAAACAATATAAGGAACTAAAAGCAATAGATGATTTATCTTTTGAAGTGCATGAGGGAGAAATATTAGGTTTACTGGGCCCAAATCGGAAGCGGTAAATCTACTACTATAAATTGTATTTTGTCATTACTAAAATTCAGTAAAGGAAGTATTAAAATATTTGGAAAAGAAATGAATCCAAATGCTTATAATATAAAATCAAAAATAGGAGTAGTTTTTCAAGATGTATCAGTATTTGAAGAACTTACAGTATATGAAAACATAGATTATTTTTGCGGATTATATATTAAAGACAAAAAAATAAGAGAAGAGTATATAGAAGATGCGATAAAATTAGTTGGATTAGAAGATTTTAAAAAATTTTACCCAAAGAAGTTATCTGGAGGACTTTTAAGAAGATTAAACATAGCGTGTGGAATAGCGCATAAGCCAAAACTTATATTCTTAGATGAACCAACAGTTGCTGTTGATCCACAAAGTAGAAATAACATTTTAGATGGAATAAAAAAGTTAAGAGATAGTGGAGCAACTATTGTTTATACTACTCATTATATGGAGGAAGTAGAAATCCTTTGTGATAGAGTAATTATTTTAGATAAAGGAAAAATAATAGCATCTGGTACAACAGATGAACTAAAAGAACTTGCAAAAATAGAAGAAAAAGTTACAGTTGAAGTAAATGATTTAGAATCAGTATTAATAGATAAAATAAAAAAACTAGAAAATGTTGATAGTGTAACATACAGTAGTAATATATTACTTGTAACATATAAAAAAGGAAAACATAATTTAGTAGATATGATAGACTACTTAAAAAAAGAAAATATACATTATAATAAAATCTATTCAGAAAGACCTACTCTTAATGATGTATTCTTAGAATTAACAGGAAAGGAGCTTCGTGATTAGATGTTTATACATAATTTTAAATATTCTTTTAAAACTCTTTTTAGAAATAAAATGTTAATATTTTGGACTTTTGCATTTCCAATAATATTAGGAACATTCTTTAATATGGCTTTTTCTAATATAGAGAGTAGTGAAAAACTGGATATTATAGATATTGCAATAATAAAAAATGATGAATTCGAAAACAGTAAATCATTTAAAATAGCATTTGAAGAATTAAGTGATGAAACTAGCGAAAATAGATTATTTAATACTCAGTATGTAGAAGAAGATAGAGCAAAAGAATTACTTGAAAATGGTGAAATAACTGGATATATGAAACTAGAAGAAAATAAGCCAATATTAACTTTTGCTACAAGTGGAATTAATGAAACAATATTCAAATATGTTACAGAAGAAATTGAACAAAGAGGTGATATGATTGAAAATTTATCTACAGCAGAAATACAAAAAGAAATTGAATCAGGAAATTATAATATAAACTATGAAAATATTTATAATAAAATAATAGAACTAATAAATGATGACAATAGCAATCTTAATAATATTTCAAATAGCAATTTAAGTTATACAATGATAGAATTTTATACTCTTATTGCTATGACATGTTTATATGGTGGAATGCTAAGTATGGTATCAATAAATCAAACTTTAGCTAATATGTCTAATAAGGGAAAAAGGATAGCAGTTTCTCCTACTAAAAAAAGTACAATTATATTAAGTAGTTTACTTGCAAGTTACATAGCACAATTAATAGGCCTTGCAATATTATTTGTATATACACTTTTAGTTTTAAAAGTTGACTATGGAGATAATACTTTACTAATCATATTACTTGCAATGATAGGAAGTTTTTCAGGGCTAACACTTGGTACTTTTGTTGGTACTTTATTTAAAACAAATGAAAATACAAAAACGGGAATATTAATTGCTATAACAATGCTGTGGTGTTATTTGTCTGGAATGATGGGGATTACAATGAAATATATTGTAGATAAAAATGTTCCTATATTAAATAAAATAAATCCAGCAAGTATGATAACAGATGGCTTTTATTCATTATATTATTATGATACATTAGATAGATATTGGACCAATATTATAAGTTTAGCTATTTTTGCTTTTATCCTAATTGCAATATCATTCTTTAGTTTAAGGAGGCAAAAATATGACAGTATTTAAAACATTTTGGAAAATATTAAATAAAAATAAAATAACAGTAATTATTTATACAGTAATGCTTCTTATATTTGGCATATCAAATATGAAAACAAGTGAGAATAGTATGAGCTTTGTTGCAAGTAAGCCAGATGTTCATATTGTAAATTATGACGAAGATGCAGGTATAACAAAAGATCTAATAAAATATATAACAGAAAATAGTAATGTTATTGATATAGAAGAAACACCAGAAAAGATAAATGATGCTTTATTTTATAGAGATATAAATTATGTTATATATATTCCTAAATTCTATAATAAAGATTTTATGGATGGAAAAAATCCTAAATTAGATATTAAAAGTACAGGGGATTATCAAGCATCATTAGAAGAAATGCTAATTTCTAGATATGTTAATATAGCCAATACATATAGAAAAAGTATTACAAATGAAGATGAATTAATCAGTAAAATAAATGAAACACTATCAAAAGAAGTAGAAACTAAAATTACTTCAAAGTTAGATACAAATAATATTTCAAAAGCAACATTTTATTACAATTTTGCAAGTTATAGTATATTAGCATGTTTATTATTTATTATTAGTATGATATTAAGTAGCTTTAATGAGGAGAAAATAAGAAAAAGAATAATTGTAAGTAACACAAATTATAAAAAACATAATAGAATATTACTACTTTCAAATTGCTGTTATTCTATTATATTATGGTTATTCTATGTTGGCATAAGCTTTGGTGTATTAGGAGATATAATGCTAACAAATACACGGAATAGTATATATTATAAATTCTCTAATATTAACAATTTGTGCAACAACAATAGCATTTTTTATAGGAAATATTATGAATAATAAGGGTGCAATAAATGGAATAGTGAATGTAATATCATTAGGATCAAGTTTTTTATGTGGAGCTTTTGTACCAATGGAATGGTTACCAGATTCAGTACTAAAAATTGCACATTGTTTGCCTACATATTATTATATAAGTACAAATGAAGCATTAAAAACATTAGAAGAATTTAATCTTCAAACATTAAAACCTTTAATTACAAATATGGCAATTATGTTAGGATTTGCAGTATTATTTATAATACTTACAAATATAGTTTCAAAAAGAAAAAGAAAGATAGGATAATAAATTGCCAATAGGGACGTAGCAATTTGGCAATATAATGAGGGTGTAGATTATAAGATAATAAATTAAATGGTAGATGATTAGTTGATAATCATCTATTTTTATGATAATATAAGTAAAAATGAATAAATAAGGAGATAAAAATGGCAACAACAAATGAATATATAGAATATGTATGCGATCAAATTGAAGGAATCGGAGAAGTAAGATACAAGAAAATGTTTGGAGAATTTATGGTATATGTAAATGATAAACCAGTTATTATAGTTTGCGATAATGTTCCTTTTGTAAAAAAGCTAGAATGTATTGAAAAAGATATGAAAAATGCAGAAACAGGATATCCATACAAAGGAGCTAAAGCACATTATGTATTAGATATAGATAACAGTGAATTTTGCAAAAGTATTGTATCAGAAATAGAGAAAGTAACAGAAGTGCCTAAGAAAAGAAAAAAATAATTTTAAGAGGTAATTAAATATGAGCAAATATGAACCTTTATGGAAATATTTAAAAGAAAATAAAAAAGAAAGTTATAAATTGTCTTATGAAGAAATAAAAAGAATTTTAGGATTTGATATAGATCATTCATTTTTAACTTATAAAAAAGAATTAAAACCATATGGATATGAAGTATCAAAAATATCAATGAAAGAAAAAACAGTAATGTTTAGTAAGATATAATGAGGGGAAATAGATGAACATAATAAAACCGCAAAAAACTTTATTTAATAATTTAAGAAAAATAGATAACTTATTAAATGAATTTAATGATATTGATGAAATAGAAAATATCTATATTGAAAATATCAAAGAAGGAA
This sequence comes from uncultured Clostridium sp., assembly GCA_947061115.1. Lineage (GTDB taxonomy): Bacteria > Bacillota > Clostridia > TANB77 > CAG-508 > CAG-793. The sequence goes on along the minus strand of CAMSMU010000001.1, from coordinate 4,350 downwards.
AAATTGAATTTAATGATATTACAATTAGTAAGGCAATAATAGATAATACAGAAATTATAGAAAGTAATTTAGAAAAAAATACTTTTATGGATATTGAATTCAGTAACTGTAACCTTTCAAATACATCATTTGAAAATTGTGCGTTTATAAGATGTGAATTTAATAATTGTAAATTGACAGGGTGTAATTTTATAGAAAGCAGATTATATAATGTAAGCTTTATAGAATCAAATTTGAACTATAATAATCTATCTATGGCAAGCATAGAAAATGTGCAATTTAAAAGTACAGGATTAAGAAATAGTTGTTTTCAAGAAAATAAACTAAAAAATATTATATTTAAACAATCAGATTTAACTCAAGCACAATTTTTTAAAACAAAATTATATGGAATAGACTTTTCAGATAGTATCATAGAAGGAATTGTTGCTAGTATAGAAGATATAAAAGGAATAACAGTAAATCAATTTCAAGCAATAGATTTGACTAGTCTATTAGATATAAAAATAAAATATTAATAATTCAACCATTAGTTGATATTACCCCACTCAACTAATGGTATGTAGACTTTTGAAAAATTCCATCATACACTTAAATAAAGGAGGTAGTCTATATATGGATCAGATTAAAATTGGAAAATTTATAGCTGAATGTAGAAAGAAAAATAATCTGACTCAAATGCAATTAGCAGAAAAATTAAACATTACAGATAGAGCAATATCTAAATGGGAAAATGGAAAGGCAATGCCTGATTCAAGTATAATGATTGATTTATGTAATGAGCTTAAAATAAGTGTAAATGAATTATTAAGTGGGGAGATGATAAAAATGGAAAACTATGATAAAAAAGCAGAAGAAAATTTTATTAAATTACAAAAAGAAAAAGAAGATAGTAATAAGAGATTATTATTTACTGAAACAATAATTGGAACTATTACTACAGTGTCATTTTTGGTAATGATATTTTTAACAATATTTTCTATTGAAAATATTGTATGGAAAACAATAGCTATAATTATTGGTATCATTATTTTTATAATAGGAATAGGAACATGTCTTTTAATTGAGCAGAAAGCAGGATATTATGAATGTAATAATTGCAAACACAAATATATTCCAAATTATAAGCAAGTTTTATTTGCAATGCATTCTGGTAGAACCAGATATATGAGATGTCCTAAATGCCATAAAAAGACTTGGAATAAAAAAGTAATTAAATAGGTAAAAATATATAAACTACCTCATTGCATATAAAAATAATATTTATTGTGAAAAAAAGAAGAACGAATAAAAGATCGTAAGAAAGAAATGTATATATTAGAATATAAAATAGAATGAATTTATATTAATTAAAAATAGGAAATGGAGGATGGCTAAAATGAATAAAATTATTACAATTAGTAGAGAATTTGGTAGTGGGGGTCGTGAAATAGGAAAAAGACTATCAGATGAGTTAGGTTATACTTATTATGATAGAGAAATTATAGATTTAATTGCGAAAGAAACCAAAATGTCAGAAGAATACATAACAAACATTTCTGAAAAGGGATTATATCCATACGCTTTTCAATTTGCTAAATCATTTATATCATATTCAGAAATTCAGAATCATCAAATGGAAATATTAGTAGCTGAGGCAAAAGTATTAAAACGAATTGCAGAAAAAGGAAATTGCATTATTGTGGGTAGAGGTGCAAATATAGTATTAAAAGATTATAATCCAATGAATATATTTGTATATTCAGATATGGAATCAAAGATAAATCGTTGCAAAACGAAAAGAGAAGATGAAAAACTTACAGAAAAACAATTAGAAAATAAAATCAAAAAAATAGACAAGAATAGAAAAAATTATCATGAAATAATTTCTAATATTAAGTGGGGAGACAAAGAAAATTATCATCTTTGTATTAATACATCAAAATTAGAAATAAAAGATATAATACCTTCACTTGCAAATTATATTGAGAACTGGTTTAGGAGGCAATAGAAAAAATGAACATAGGATTAGCAGAGCATTTTACATATAAAAAGTTAATAAAATTTACATTACCAACTATAATAATGATGATATTTACATCTATTTATGGAGTTGTTGATGGTATATTTGTATCAAACTGTGTAGGATCAGATTCGTTTGCAGCAGTAAATCTAATTATGCCAGCAATAATGATTTTAGGAACTATTGGATTTATGATGGGAACTGGAGGAAGTGCTATTGTTTCAAAAACAATAGGAGAAGGAAATAAAGAAAAAGCAAATAGATATTTTTCAATGCTAATATATTTATTAGCCATAGTAGGTTTTGTACTTACAATTTTAGGAGTAATATTAATAGAGCCAATGGCAAAGTTATTAGGAGCAGATCAAAATATGTTACAAGATTGTGTAGTATATGGAAGAACATTACTCATATTTTTAGTACCATTTTGCCTTCAAAACGCTTTTCAAAGCTTTTTAATTGTAGCAGAAAAACCAACATTTGGACTAATTATTTCAATTATATCAGGCATTAGTAATATGATATTAGACTTTCTTCTTATTTATGTGCTTAAAATGGGAGTTTTTGGAGCAGCACTTGCAACTGGAATTAGTCAGGTAATAGGAGTAATTGTTCCAATAGTTTATTTTGCAAGCAAGAAAAATAACATATTACAATTTACAAAAACTAAATTTGAATTAAAACCTATAATACAAACATGTGTTAATGGTTCATCAGAAATGTTAACAAATTTGTCTATGTCACTTGTAAATATGTTATTTAACATGCAACTTATGAAATATGCTGGTTCAAATGGAGTTGTAGCTTTTGGTATAATTATGTATGTTGGATTTATATTTACAGGAACATATTTAGGATATTCAATAGGAACAGCACCAATTATAGGTTACCATTATGGCGCGGAAAATAATAATGAGTTAAAAAGTTTATTAAAAAAGAGTTTTATATTAATTGCTGTAACTTCATTAGTAATGACAGGACTTGCAGAACTTTCAGCAAAATTACTTGCATCTATTTTTGTAAGTTATGATGAAGGACTATTAAATTTGACAACAAATGCAATAAGAATATTTTCTACATCATATTTATTTAGTGGATTTAATATATTTAGTTCGTCATTCTTTACAGCATTAAATAATGGATTTGTTTCGGCAGCAATTTCATTTTTAAGAACATTGGTATTTCAAATTATAATGATATTTTTACTTCCATTAATTTGGGGTATAAATGGAATATGGCTTGCAGTAACTATAGCAGAACTATTATCTTTATTTGTAAGTATAATGTTTTTGGTAAAAAATAAAAAGAAATATCAGTATGGATAAATATAATATTATATTATATAATAAATTCACTTTTATTTATAAAAGCACTACACAAACTAATGAAAGTATGCTATAATGAAAAAGTGAAAAATGAGTAGTGGAAAGTGAATGTTACAAAATTTGCCTTTCATAAATTTAAAAGGAGGATAGGGTCATGTCAGGACATAGCAAATGGCATAATATACAAGCCAAAAAAGGAAAAGCAGATGCAGCAAGAGGAAAAATATTTACAAAATTAGGAAGAGAAATATTATTAGCAGTTAAGGCAGGAGGACCAGATCCTGTAAGTAACTCTAAATTAAGAGATGTTATAGCTAAATGTAAATCAAATAATATGCCTAATGATACAATAAATAATTCAATAAAAAAAGCATCAGGTGAGGGAAGTAACAAAACATATGAAGAAATTATATATGAAGGATATGGCCCAAACGGAGTAGCAGTTATAGTAGAAGCAAGTACAGATAATAAGAACAGAACAGCTGCAGATGTTAGACATGTATTTGATAAAGCAGGTGGAAATTTAGGAACATCAGGTTGTGTATCATATATGTTTAATAAAAAAGGTGATATTGTAATAGACAAACAAGTAACTAATATGTCAGAAGATGATTTAATGATGCTTGCACTAGATAATGGTGCAGAAGATCTTTCATCAGATGAAGAATGTTATGAAATAACAACAGATCCAAAAGATTTTTCGGCCGTTATAGAAGCATTAGAAAAAGAAGGATTAGAATTTGTTCAAGCAGAAGTTACAATGATACCTACAACTACAGTAGAATTAGATGAAAATGGATCAGAAAAAATGCAAAGATTAATAGATAATCTAGAAGATTTAGATGATGTAATGAATGTATATCATAATTGGGATGAATAAAAAGTAAAATATAAGTAATAAAATAAAAATAAGTAGCATATATTTTTAATAATAGCTACTTATTTTTTTTGTGCTATTATAGGAAAGTTTTCCAAACTTTCCTAAATATAAATCAATGTACACAAATTTTATTATATAAAATT